>SVQL01000056.1 GCA_015065365.1 Oscillospiraceae bacterium
GACGCCTGTCCCTACAAAGGAGCACACCTGCAATACCCAAGTATTGAGGCTGTTCTTTGCTTTTAATTTTGATTTTAAATTCAATTTGTTACAACGGGTCGCCGAGGACGTCGACCCCTACAAGCAGGAAATTAAATACAATCTCATTTTTTTATTATGGTTAAATATTAATTTAATCTTTGAGAACAAATTTCCTTTAAAGATTTGTAGGGGTCGACGTCCTCGGCGACCCGTTATAATTAAAAAGAAAGACGGCGGTGCGCAGAGTCCGCCGTCTTTCTACATCAGAATATACCAACAATATTCAACCAATGAGTAATATTTCCTCGATGTGTCCGTCTAATAATATATTTGTGGGAAGCTTTTTGGCTCCACCTTTTTCACGAAAAAGGTGGACGCGTCCCCCGCATCCCCGCATCCCCGCGCCCCCCGAGGATTATACGCGAGAGGTGATAAGAGTAGCGGCACCGTCGAGCGAGAATGCTCCCATGCCTGCGGGAAGAAAATAGCTGTCGCCCTTTGAGAAGGGATACTTTTCACCGTCAAAGGTGATAACGCCGCTGCCTTCGATGCAGATAAGCGACAAAAAGCTGTCGGAGCCTACCGCAAGGTCGGTTTTCCCGTCCAAGGTGAGCCTTGACGCGCCGAAAAACTCACAGCTTGCGAGCGACTCGCCTGCCATAGCGCGCTCGGGATTTGAGAAGCGAATGGCGTTGACCTCGTCCTCGGAGTAAGGCCTTGTAACGTCAAGCGCCTTATCAACGTGAAGCTCGCGGAGCTTTCCGTCCGCTCCGACTCTGTCAAAGTCGTAAACGCGGTAGGTAATATCGGAGTTCTGCTGAATTTCAGCCACGAGAATACCCGCGCCTATTGCGTGAAGCATACCTGCGGGAATAAAGTAGGTCTGTCCCTTTTTTACGGGCACGTGATTCATAACCTCACCGATGCGCCCCTCTCTTACAGCTGCGGCAAAATCCTCGGTGCTCACTCCGTCGGCAAGGCCGTAAACGAGCGTCGCGCCCTCCTTAGCGTCAACTATGTACCACATCTCCGTCTTTCCGCTGTCTCCCTCAACGCGCGAGGAATAATTGTCGTCGGGGTGTACCTGAACGGAGAGCATATCCTCCGCGTCTATCAGCTTTACGAGCAGGGGAAATCTATCGGCAGAGTTGAAATACGGCGAAACGCAGTCGTAGCCTGCGGCTTCAAAGTATTCCTTTAAGGTCAAGCCCTTCGCGACACCGTTTTCCACTGTTGCCATTTCGTTTTTGCGAACGGAAAGCTCCCAAGACTCGGAAACGGTATCAAAGTCAGACTTTTTGCCAAAATCGTCCTTTAATTTTGTCCCTGCCCAAAGCGCAGTTTTTGTTATATAGCTTAGCATAAGCGGATATTTTTTCATAAATTCACCTCGAAAAAGCATTTTGATAATTATACCACAAAAGCCGCGAGAGTTCAAGTACCCTCACGGCTTTTTAGCAAAATTATCCTATAAATTTTCCGAGCAGGCGTGACTCAAGTCTGCGCCCTGACAGCTTATCAATAAGCAAAATCAGATAAAATACCGCAGAGCCGACGGCAGTTACTATAACGTCCATCATAGTGTCGTAGACAGGATTTTTACCCGCCTCCAACGATGCCCAAACCTGCTGCGCGTCCTTGTCAAGCATCGCGTCCGTGACGTACTCGAATACTTCCCAAAGAGCTCCACAGCCCATGACCGACAAAAATACCGCAACTAAAAGCACTACTTTACTCATTCGGTTTCCGCCCGCCATAAGAAATATGACGTAAAGCCCGATGCTTGCAAGAAATCCGAAATACGTGTGCATCATAACGTCCCAAAAATCAAAACGCCAATAGAAGCTCATTGCGTTCCCGAGATCCATCGCGAGAATGACGTGAAGAGTCACCAAAAAATTCAAAAAAGGCGGAAAGTCCTTTTTTATTATAAGCGAGGTGACGGGCAGTATGGCGGGAATGAGCGATGCCGCGGATATCTGCAAATAAACAAGCGGGGCGCGGCTCTCGTTTATAGCTGTATATACTGCGAGGGTTACGGCGGCGCAAAGCACGCTTATGCAAAGCGGAAGCCAATATACGATTCTTTTTTTACCGTTCATAGTATTCTCCTTAATTTGGGCTGTCAAAGAGAAACGGTAAAAGAGTCTGCCCGTATCAGTATATTCGCGTTATCTTTGGTTTAGGATCATTCAAGCGGCTCGTCCTCGCGGCGCAGGAATACGAGTCCGTATCCTGCAAGCCAAGGACCGTTGTGCGCTCCGCTAACGGGGGACATAATAACACTCTCGTGGTTAGTCTTGATGCCGAATTTTCCTTCCATTCCCTCAAGAGTCTCAATGAGAGAGGGACCCGTGTAAATGTGCCAGAGCAGATAGTCCTCGGGCGCTCTGTCACCGATCTTTTCCTTGATAAGCTCGCAGGTGCGCGCAAGTGCCTTCTTTTGCGTGCGAACACTCTCAAGCGCAACGAGCTCGCCGCTCTTGGTGAAATGTACTACGGGGCAGATGTTGAGAAGCTGACCCATGAACGCCTTGCCGCCCTTGAGTCTGCCGTTGTATATGAGATAGTCGAGCTTTCCGTCAACTCCCATAAACTCCTGCGTTTTCATCATCCAAGCGATCTCCTTGAGGATCTGATCGGACGCCATTCCCGCCTTTGCGAATTCAGCCGCCTTAATTGCGAGTATTCCTTCGCAGAAGCAGGTTATCTTGGTGTCGATAACGTTTACCTTTATTTTATCCTCAAATTCCTTTCCTATGAGGCAAATCTTGTTGTAGGTTCCGCCGAGCACTGACGAGAGAGTGAATATCATTACCTCATCGTAGCCTGCGTCGATGGCAGATTGGAAGTGCGCACGCAAGGTCTCGGTAGTGGGCATAGCGGTAGTGGGCAGGTGATTTTTGGGATCCTCAATTGTTTCAAGCTCGCGGTAAAAATCCACGGGATCGAGATCCAAGCCCTCAAGATACTCCTTGCCGTTAAAGAAAATGTGGATTCTGATTATGTCAATTCCAAGCTCCTTATAGCGTTCGGGGGCGTATTCTATACAGCCCGTTGACGTACACATAACCTTAATTTTTGACATGTTCTTTTCCTCCTGAATTTATTTTTATTCAATTGCTATCATGTAGTCGTAAACTTCCTGTCCGCCCTCGTAGACCGAAAGCTCGCAGTCGGGATAAAGCTCCTCTATCTCCTCCGTAAGAGCAGCGCGATTCTCGGCGCTTACGTTCTTACCCGTAAACAGAGTGATTATTTCGGAAAGATCGGTGTCTGCAGCCTCAAGCGCCGCCTTGACAGCCTCCTCTGCACTTGTGGCACTGACGGAAATTTCTCCGTCGGTTATCGCAATGTAGTCACCCGTCTTAATGTCAAGTCCGTCAATAACCGCATCTCTTACCGCCGCGGTTATCTCACAGCAGGTGACTCCCGCCGCTGCGCGAGTAGCACTCTCAACGAGCGACTTCATATCGGTAATTCCGGGAGTTATAACGGAAAGCGCGCCAAAGCCCTGCATAAGATTCTTGGTTTCTATTACGTAAACGCTTGCGTCCTTATAAAGCTCTGCCGCCTGCTTTGCGGCAAGGAAAACGTTTTTGTTGTTGGGCAGAACGATTATATTTTCGCTGTTGCAATAGCGGAAGCCCTTGATAAACTCCTCAATAGAGGGATTCGAGGTCTGACCGCCCGCCACGATATAGTCAGCGCCCATGTCCTTGAAAAGCGAGCAGATGCCGTCTCCCGACGCTACCGCCAGAACGGAAAATTTCTTGTTCTTTTTCTTCTTCGGCGCGGGTGTTTCAGAATGACCGAGCGACATATTTTCTATCTTTACGGTCAAAAACTCACCGTACTGCTGCGCGATTGCGAGCGCATCTCCGGGAGTGAAGGTGTGAACGTGAATCTTTACGATGTCACCCTGCTTGTATGCAACTATACTCTCGCCGCCGATCCCCTCAAGAGCAGAAATGAGTGCTGCTATTTCAAAGGTGTCGGGGTTGCACTTTGCCGTGGTAAGGCGAAGCAAAAATTCTGTGCAGTAACCAAACTCAAGCACGCTGTCGCGCGTAAACAGATCAATATTTACCGTTTTGCTTTCCTTACTTTCGTTGTGCTTTCTCTGTGTTGCGGGAAGCTCACCCGTAAGCGTTTTATACATACCCTCGGCGATGGCAAGGTATCCTGCCGCGCCCGAGTCGACTACGTCAGCCTCAGCGAGAACGGGCAAAAGCTCCTTCGTTCTCTCAAGTGAGCGGCGAGCCTCCTCAATATGCGCCTTGAAGAAGTCCTCAACGGACGAGTCCTCGCGTACACGCGCCGCCGCATAGCCCGCGCTCTCACGGAACACGGTAAGAATAGTGCCCTCGGTAGGGTTTTGTACTGCCGCATAAGCCTTTACGACACCCTGACGGTAAGCCTTTGCAAGCTGCGTAGCGCCAACCTCATCACAGCCCGTAAGTCCTTCGTTTATTCCTGCAAAGATTTGGGAAAGTATAACTCCCGAATTTCCTCTCGCGGAAAGAAGAATACCTCGAGCAAAAGCCTCTGAGACCTTTGCTATGCTTTCGGATTGCTCTGCCTCAGCGTGTGCAAGCCCACCTTCAATAGTGCTTGACATATTCGTTCCCGTGTCGCCGTCAGCGACGGGGAAAACGTTGAGGTCGTTTATTTCCGATGCATTTTCAGCGAGCTTTTCCGCACCGCCAAAAAGCATTTGTACGTAAATTTTTCCATCTATGGTTTGTCTGCTCATATTGCCAACCTTTCGTTTTTTACGGTTCTGCCACAACGGATATTCGACAGAATTTGCAAAATTTCCGCCGCGTTTATTCGACCTTTTTCTCCATAAACGAAATTATGATAACATAGAAAAATAAACTGAAAAGAAACAAATCAAAACCTATCTCATTATTAGAATATTTTAAAACCGTACAAATACCGGCGAGGAAAGAGTGAAGTGGTTAAAAAATGAAAGACGGCGGTGCGTGGGAATTTGAAAATTAAAATTTGTATGGCAGGGGTTTATCTCCCGCCGTATATTAAATTGACGTCTTTTTTAACGGCGGCAGCAAGCCACCGCCCTACGTGTAACCAAAGCCTTGCGCGCTACAATTTTATTTGTGCGTACCGATAATTTCTCGGGTCGCCGAGGACGTCGACCCCTACAAGCAGGAAATTAAATACAATCTCATTCTTTTTTATAATTTTATAATGGTTAAATATTAATTTAATCTTTGAGAACAAATTTCCTTTAAAGATTTGTAGGGGTCGACGTCCTCGGCGACCCGTTATAATTAAATAAAAAAAGAAAGACGGCGGTGCGCAGAGTCCGCCGTCTTTCTACATTAAAAATACCAACAATATTCAACCAATAAACCATATTTTTTCGATGTGTCCGTCTAATAATAAATTTGTGGGAAGTTTTTGCGGAGCTTTTTTCAAAAAGCGACCTAAACCCCACAAATTCTAACATCTCTAAAACCTTCGTGCGTAGCCGCACCTGCGGCAGAGGTCCTCGCAGGCATTTCGTTTTTTAAAGCCCGCGTAAATTGCTTTTGCACGGGGGGAGTTCAAAATATCCGAGATATCGGAGTCAAATGCGTTTCCGAGGGATATAACTCCGTCGGAGTCAAGACAGCAGGGAACGACCGTACCGTCCGCGAGAATACCAAAATGATCTGAAAGCCCGTAGCAGAAAACGTGCTCGCCGCCGTCGTCAGCGCTCATATCGGGCCATTCAAAGCGCTCGCCGTACTCGTAGTGCAGTCTGTGGCGGATACGACCGCCCTTTTGAGAGCTTACCCATTCGTCAGTGCCGAATTTTTCTTTCATACGGCTGACAATATCCGCGTTTCTGCCGCCGTCGCAGCCGCTATTCCACATTCGCAAAACCACCAAAACGCCCTCTCTGCTCGCCTCGTCGGCAAAGTCAAGACAGCCGTCGATATACTCACCGTAAGCCACCGAGTCCTCGCCCTCAAAGCTGTGGAGCGAGACGTTCACCTTGTAAACCCCAGACTCGATAAGCGTCTTGCCGAGCCTTGGCAGAAGCGTGCCGTTGGTTGTGATTGCCGATTTAAAATCCTTTTTTGAGGCAAGGCGGATAAAATCGGGGAGAAGCGGGTGCGTCAGCGGCTCACCCATGAGGTGGTAGTAAAGATATTTAGTGTGTGGCAAAAGCCTGTCCGTGAGGACGTCGAACTCCTCAAGACTCATTCTCCGAGGCGCTCTTGCGTGCCCGTGGCAGAAGGAGCAGCTTTTGTTGCATATATTCGTAATTTCAACGTAAACTCTTGAATACATTTTCTCACCATATTCAAAGGGGCTGCAAAGTCGCAGCCCGTTTTAATCGTTATTTAATTTCGTCAATATCGTAAGGCGTCGACTGATATACGAAGTAGTTAAGCCAGTTGGAGTAAAGCAGATTTGCGCAGCTTCGCCAACGCACGATAGGCTCGCGCGTGTCATCGTTGTCGGGGAAATAATTCTTCGGAACGTCGATTGGAAGCCCTGCGTTTTTGTCGCGCATATATTCCTTTTTGAGGGTGTCCGCGTCGTACTCGGAATGGCCTGTGACGAAAATCTGTCTTCCCTTGTCGGTAGCGCATACGAATACGCCAGCCTCGTCGGAGCTTGAAAGTATCTTCAGCTCGGGCACTGCCTCAATATCCTCGCGCAAACACGTAGTGTGACGGGAGTGCGGTACTACGAACGTGTCGTCAAAGCCGCGGAACAGCATAGAGTGCTTGTGGTCGAGCTTGTGCTCGAAAACGCCGAACAGCTTGCGCTCAAGCGGATACTTTTTCACTCCGTAGTGGTAGTAAAGACCTGCCTGCGCACCCCAGCAGATATGGAAGGTGCTCGTAACGTGCGTCTTGCTCCACTCCATTATTTCGCAAAGCTCGTCCCAGTACTCGACCTCCTCAAATTCCATTTGCTCAACGGGCGCGCCCGTTATGATAAGACCGTCGTATTTTTTGTGGCGAACCTCGTCGAACGTCTTGTAAAATGCGAGCATATGCTCGGCAGAGGTGTGCTTCGACTTGTGCGTTGCGGTCTGCAAAAGCTCCAGCTCCACCTGAAGGGGGGTGTTGCCTATAAGACGCGCAATCTGCGTTTCGGTTACAATCTTTTGCGGCATGAGGTTGAGCATGAGAATTTTGAGCGGACGGATATCCTGCGTCATAGCGCGCGTTTCCGTCATAACGAAAATGTTTTCGTCAAGCAAAACCTGGGTTGCGGGCAAAAGATTAGGTATTCTGATGGGCATTTTGTAGCCTCTCTTTCTTGATTTCTACTCCTGCCTAATGCCTTACTTCTGTGAAGCGTCAAGAGCCTCGGCAAGGTCGGCAATAATGTCGTCAGCATTCTCAATTCCAACGGAGAAGCGAACGAGGTCGGGTGTAATTCCCGCGTCGATAAGCTGCTCGTCGGTAAGCTGACGGTGGGTGGTGCTTGCAGGGTGAAGCACGGACGTTCTCGCATCTGCGACGTGAACGACGATAGCCGCAAGACGAAGGCTGTCCATGAACTTAACGGCAGCCTCTCTGCCGCCCTTAACGCCGAAGGAGATAACTCCGCACGCGCCGAGGGGGAGATACTTTTCGGCAAGCTCGAACTGCGAGTTGCCCGGGAGCTTGGGGTAGTTTACCCACGTTACGTTCTCGTTCTGCTCGAGGAACTTTGCAACCTTGAGTGCATTTACGCAGTGGCGCTCCATACGAAGCGCGAGCGTTTCAAGACCGATGTTGAGAAGATATGCGGGAAGGGGAGCGAGGGGAGTACCGAAGTCGCGGATGAGCTGAACGCGAAGCTTTGTAAAGTATGCGTTCTCGTTTCCGAAGTCCTTAGTGTAAACGACACCGTGGTAGGATGCATCGGGCTCGGTAAGCTCGGGGTATTTGCCGCCTGCCGTCCAGTCGAAGCGACCGCCGTCAACGACCACTCCGCCGACCACCTGCGCGTGACCGTCCATGTATTTTGTGGTAGAGTGAACTACGATGTCCGCGCCAAACTCAAAGGGGCGGCAAAGAACGGGAGTTGCAAAGGTGTTGTCAACTACGAGCGGGATACCGTGAGCGTGAGCGAGCTTTGCATATCTTTCAATATCAAAAACTACAAGCGCGGGGTTTGCGATAGTTTCACCGAAGAACATTCTCGTATTCTCGTCTATGTGGGAAGCAACCTCCTCATCGCTCATTTCGGGAGTGACGAAGCGGACCTCAATGCCAAGGCGCTTGAGAGTAACGGCAAAGAGATTTATCGTGCCGCCGTAAATTGAGGACATGCTGACGATATTCTGACCTGCCGAGGTGATGTTGAGGATAGCCAAGAGGTTGGCAGCCTGTCCGGAGGAGCAGAGAACCGCTCCCGTACCGCCTTCAAGGTCTGCAATCTTCTTTTCAACCGCATCAACGGTGGGGTTGGAAATTCTCGTATACATGTGTCCCGGTGCCTTGAGGTCGAAGAGGTCACCGAGGTGCGAGGCACTGTCGTACTTGTAGGTAGTGCTTTGGCATATTGGGAGCACTCTGGGCTCACCGTTAGCGGGCGTGTAGCCCGATTGGATACATTTCGTTTCTATCTTGAAGTTTGACATGGTTTTCTCCTTGCTGCAAATAATTTTAATAAAAAATTCACCTTATATTATAACACCTGTTTTTCATTTTGTCAATGCGGGTATATAATTTTCAAGCGTATTTTTGTTTATTCGTTTCGATTGCTTTTTGGGAAAACGGTGTGCTATGGCACGTTTGATAAAAAATATTGTAAAATGATTGAAAAAAGAAGAAAAATGTGGTATCATATAGTGAGCGATTTTAAAACTGTGAAAAAGGGAGGGAGAGGGAATGCTTTTTACAGCGCCGGCGTTCGTGTTTTTGTTTCTACCGCTGTCTGTGATTTTTGTTGCCGTATTCGGCAAGGCGCACAGAAGACTGTGCTTTTGCGCTGTTTCGGCGGTGTATTGCGTGCTGTTGAATATGGCAAATCCGATAAACGTGCTTTGTATTCCGCTTCTGACCGTTTTTGCTTTTTTTGCGGCTAAGCTTGCGACGGCGCTCAAGGCAAGGGCTGTCGGAGTCATTCTCGGAATTGCGCCTATACTGTGGTTGGCTCTTATGCGTACCGCGGCATATACCGATGCTTACGGATTTGTTTATCCCGTCGGTATAACCATGCCGGCATTTTGCGCGGCTGCATATATCTTTGACGCCGCAAGGACAGGCGAGGCGGAAAAAAACGTTGGCAAGCTTTGGGCGTACCTCAGCTTTTTCCCGTTGATGATACTCGGGCCGTTCGTCGGCTATTCCCGATTTTGTGAGCTTACCGATGAAAAGAATCTTCAAATGGGGCTTGAAAGAGGCGCGGACGGAGTTCTTCTGTTTGCAACCGGATTTATCAAGCGCGTTGCGGTTGGAGCAGTGCTCCTCAACGGCTATGAAAAAATATTCTCGTATTCTTGGGAAACTCCGAGTATTGCTATAATCATTCTCCTGATAGCTCTGATCTATTTCGGCGTATTCTTCAGCGTTTCGGGATATTACGATATGAGCGTAGGGCTTTGCCGTATCTATGGCTTGGACGTACCCGAGATAAAGGCTAACCCATTTTCTGCGCTGACTGTCGGAGAATACGGCGACGCGCTTTTTGGCAACGTCAAGACGTGGAGCAACGTCTACGTTACCTCACCTATCAGCAGACTGTTCGGTATTCGCGGCGGGGAATATCTCGCGTCAGTGATTGCGTGTATTTGTATTGTGCTTGTCGTGAGGACGGATATGAGCGCGCTTGCGCTTGCCGTTCCGCTTGCCGTATTTGCTTGCATATCGAGGGCGTTGCGCCTTGAAAAACGGGAGAGCAGAAGGAAAACGGGCTTGCGGGTTCTGTTTGGAGTATTTATGATGCTTGCGGTCGGCATTTTGTGGATATTCGTAACGCTTGACAGCGGAGCTGAGGCGATGTTGGACTATGTAGGCGGTGTTTCTCTTGAAAACGCGGAGTACCAGACCGATCTCGTGCTCATAGCCTTTTCGGGCGCAAAATATCTTTTCGTTTCGCTTATCGGACTGTTTGTTCTCGTACCGAGAATGGGCTTTGCCGAGAGGGCGTACGACGGCTCGTCGGATAGAAGCAAGGCGTTCTGGAGCTACGTTCGTATGATCTTGCTGCTTGCTGTATTCGTGGTGAGTGTCGTAATCTTTTCCGGAACGGCAGAAGAATATGACAACGCACTGTTCAAGTACGTAATTATATAGGAGGTGCCGTATGAAAAGCAGGAAATCCGTTAATTTTCTTATAGTTACCCTCTTTTCGGGTGTGGTGCTTACCTTTATGATATATATCGGACTCGGAACTGTTTTCGGCTCGCGCTTGAGCAATGACGGTAACAAGAGCTTCAACGAAATGTTTTACGGCGATAAAAATATTATCTCTGTTTCAAGACACGTTGGATATAGGCTTTTCGGTAGCGTTGAGGGGAAGAATATAATTATAGGCGAGGACGATTGGCTGTTTGAAACTGTGGATTCGGGGAACGGATATCAGCGGTTGCTTGATTATATCGGCGGTAATCCTTTTACTGAGGAGGAGCTTGATGCTGTATCGGAAAATCTGAAATACCGAACCGAGATATATGAGAGAGCAGGAATTGAATACATGATAATAGTCGTTCCCGATTCGATGACGGTTGCATCTGATAAGGTTCCGTGGTATCTCGGTAAGCGAAGCGAGAAGGCGCGTCTCAGTCAGCTTTCAGCATATCTTTCGGGCGAGGAGACGGACGCGCTTATAGACATGACCGACGTAATGCTTGCGGAGAGCAACGGGTACGCGACTTATAATAATACCGAGAATTCCATCAACGCCTACGGCGCATACTGTATATATAACGCAGTGATATCGCGCTACCTTGACAGAACGGGGCAGGCTGTTGACAGAATACACCGAACGGATATTGATTTTTATACCCGCCTTACCGACGGCAGGAGAATTGCGCAGAGCGCGGGGCTTGAGGATACCGTCCGTAACCGCACCGTGTCGCTTTCCGACTCCATGGAGGATAACTACACGCTGACGTACAACGAGAAGGGATTTGTTCTTACCGAGCGCATAGACGGCTTGGAAGGCACTTGCGTGGTTATAGAATGTCGCGACGATTGGGACAGAATCCAGCTTACGCCGTACTTCTCAAATACCTTCGATAAGGTGTATTACAGAAACGAGCTCGCGAGCGAGCCCGACTCGGCGGCACAGTACGGAGCAGATCTTGTCGTTCAGATAATACATGAGAGCGAGCTTGACGTTTTGCTCAAATGATTTTATGTCAAAAAACCGCATAGATTTTAAAAAATATCTTTTGATAATATTTATAAAGCTGTGTGGAAAAATTGTAAAAAACGGCGCAAAAACGGCAACAAACCGAATTTTGTCGAGCTTTTAAAAAAATATTACAATCCTATTGAAATTTAGGGAAAAATGAAGTATAATATCTAGGAAATTTATATTCAAGGAGAAGCTATGTTAGAATTAAGGAACGTGTCCTATGAGGTCGCGGGAAAACAGATAATAAAGAACGTAAGCCTTGAAATTTCCGAGCGCTTCGTGGCTATTACGGGCCCGAACGGAAGCGGAAAATCAACGCTTGCAAAGCTTGTTGCGGGTATTATCACCCCAACACAGGGCAAGATATATATGAACGGAACGGATATTACCGATATGTCCGTGACGGACAGAGCAAGAATGGGTATAAGCTATGCGTTTCAGCAGCCGGTAAGATTTAAGGGGCTTACCGTTCAGCATCTTATATCGCTTGCCGCAGGTAAAAACACGAGCGTTTCCGATGCGTGCGCGTATCTCTCTGAGGTAGGGCTTTGCGCAAAGGATTATATAAACAGAGAGGTTAACGCGTCCTTGTCGGGCGGAGAACTCAAGCGCATTGAGATTGCGATGGTTAACGCGCGCGGAACGGAGCTTACCGTTTTTGATGAGCCTGAGGCGGGAATTGACCTCTGGAGCTTTAATAATCTCATTAAGGTTTTTGAAAATATGCACGAGCGCGCGGGCGGAACTATAATGATAATCTCTCACCAGGAGAGAATACTGAATATTGCGGACAAGATAGTGGTTTTAGCGGGCGGCGAGGTCGTCGAGTACGGGGAAAAGGAAGAGGTTTACCCCAAGCTTATGGACGTTCGCGCAGGCTGCCGCTTTACTGCAAACGTTTAAGGAGGCAGACTATGGATAAGATACAAAAGGATCTTTTGGCAGCGGTTGCGGATATTCACGAGGTGCCCGAGGGGGCGTACTCGCTCCGTATCAACGGCAAGCTTCACGGGAAGAACTCCTCTGAGAATATACAGATAGTAACTAAGACCGACAAGCCGGGAATTGATATATATATTAAGGCGGGAACTAAGAACGAGAGCGTTCATATTCCGGTGCTTATAGCTGCAACGGGGCTCAAGGAGCTTGTGTACAACGACTTCCATATCGGCGAGGACGCAGACGTGACGATAGTTGCAGGCTGCGGTATTCACAACGGCGGTAAGGAGGATTCGGAGCATAGCGGCATACATTCGTTTTATCTGTCGAAAAATGCAAGATGTAAATACATTGAGAAGCATTACGGCGAGGGAGACGGAAACGGAAAGAATTTGATGAACCCCACGACTTACGTTGAATTGGCTGAAAATTCTTATTTGGAAATGGAGACTGCTCAGATAAAGGGCGTTGACTCTACCCGTAGAGTAACCACTGGAAAAGTGATGAAAAATGCAACGCTTATTGTCCATGAAAAGATAATGACACACGGAGAACAGTACGCGGAAACGGAGTTTGACGTTGATCTTTGCGGCGATGGCGCAGGCACGCACGTCGTTTCAAGATCGGTTGCTAAAGGACACTCCTCACAGAAATTTATTTCCAGAATTCGCGGTAATGCGGTCTGCTCGGGACATACGGAATGTGACGCCATAATTATGGATGAGGCTACCGTTTCCGCTATTCCCGAAATTCTCGCCCAGCATCCTGAAGCTTCTCTTATTCACGAGGCGGCTATCGGCAAGATAGCCGGCGAGCAGCTTGTTAAGCTTATGACTCTCGGACTTACCGAAAAGGAAGCTGAGGAGGAGATCGTCAACGGCTTCTTGCGCTGATACGCGAGGGACGCGGGGGATGCGTTCCACCTTTTTCGAGAAAAAGGTGGAGCCAAAAAGCTTCCCACAAATATGTTATTAGACGGACACATCGAAAAAATATTATTCATTGGTTGAATATTGTTGGTATTTTCTAATGTAGAAAGACGGCGGACCCTGCGTACCGCCGTCTTTCTTTTTTTGGTTATAGAAAACCACCTGCTAAGCAGGTGGTTCAGTAGAGGCTTTTGCCGTTGAACAAAAAGCACCTTCTATGTTATAATACAAGCGGGTCTAGCCAACCGCAAGTAAAATAAACATAGA
>SVQL01000057.1 GCA_015065365.1 Oscillospiraceae bacterium
GTGGTCCTTGAAGTTTACGGTCGTATTTGCGCCCATAAGCTTTGCAAACTCAAGGCGCTTTGCCTCGCCGTCGACTGCAACTATGTTTTCCGTACCCATAGCGCGAAGCACTGCGATACAGATAAGACCGATAGGTCCGCAGCCCTGAACGACGACTCTTGAGTTGAAGCGGAGAATACCCGTGGTCTTTGCGCGCTCAACTGCGTGAATGAGAACGGCGCAGGGCTCGATGAGTATTCTTGAATCGAGATCAAGATCGCTTACGTTGAATATCGTGGAGCCGCCTCTTACGAGTATGTAATCCGCAAACCAACCGTTAAGCTTCTTGTCATCGTCGGGGAGAAGTCCGTAAACGTCAGCGCCGCCGACGTTTTGCTTGTTGAGGTCGTACATCGTGATGTCGGGATTGTCCTTGAAGATCATGCAGGTAACGACCTTGTCGCCAACCTTGAGGGGCTTGCCTGCGCTGTCCTTCTTGACGTTCTTACCCATCTTTACTATCTCGCCCGTGCCCTCGTGACCGAGCACTACGGGGATAAGAGAGAAGGGGTCGCGCTTGAATTCGTGAGCATCGGTGCCGCAAACTCCGCAGCCCTCGACCTTAACGAGAACGTCGTCGTCGCCAAGCTCGGGAATGGGATGCTCCTGAATGTCGAAGTGCTCAAGCTTGGTAAGCATCGCAACGCGAGAGGTTGCGGGAACGCCTGCCGAAGCCTTGCTCGCTGCGGGAGCGCCGTTGCCCATGCTCTCAAGCACCTGTCTGACAATTTTTTCAATATCAGTGGATTTGATATCCATGTCAAATTCCTTTCGTTGTATCGTTGTAGTTTAGATTTCCGTTTCAAAATACCGCCGTCCGTAAGCAGAGAGCGCGGAATCCTCCGCCTCCGAGCCGCCGCTGACTCCAAGTCCGCCTACGATGCGTCCGTTACCGTCCTTGAGTGGATCGCCACCGCCGAATATAACGATTTTTCCGCCGTTCGTGAACTGAATGCCGTAGAGTGACTCGCCCGGCTGTGCCAAGGGCTTAAGCTCAAGCGTTGACATCTTGAGCGCCACGACCGTAAAAGCCTTGTTCACTGCGACGTCGTAGCTTGCGATATACGCATCGTCCATTGACTTTACGAGTCTTGGGTTTCCTGCCGCGTCCGACACGCAAACCACTGCCTTAACACCCATTTGCTTTGCTTTAGCGATGACTGCGTCGCAGAGCCTTTCGGCAAGCGCGAGCGTCATTTGGGACTTGTCGGGCTTGATTGACGATATAGTATTTTGAACTATCCTTCTGATTTCGGACTCGTTCATAAGTCCGAGATTACTTTCCGAGCTGTTCGAGAACGAGCTTGGTTACGAGCGCTACGGTATCAGCGTCAGCACCGTGGGACTTGCAGCTACCGCTACAGCCGTGACAGCTGGGCTTGCCTGCCTTTGCGTTGGGGCAGATATCAGCGGGGTGCTTACCCTTGAGACCGAACTGACGGCGGATCTCGTAAAGTCTTTCAACCTGCGCGTCGGTAAGCTTCTTGGGACCGCCAAGAACCTTTGCCTGGTACATAAGCTGTGCGTAGAATTCAACGGACTCCATCTTGTGGTATGCGTTAAGAAGGGAGTCGGAGAAGGAAAGTGCTCCGTGGTTAGCGAGAAGCACTGCATCGTAGTGCTGGAGATACTTGGAGATAGCGTCCGGAATTTCCTCGGTAGAGGGAGTACCGTATTCAGCTATCGGAACGCAACCGAGAGCGATAACAGCCTCGGGCATGATCGGCTCGGTGAGCGGGATTCCTGCGATTGCGAAGGAGGTAGCGTAGAGGGGGTGAGCGTGAACGACGGACTTAACGTCGGGGCGCTCCTTATAAACTCTCATGTGCATTTTGATTTCGGAGGAGGGCTTGAAGCCTGCGTTTGCCTGAAGCACCTTTCCGTTTGCGTCAACCTTACAGATGTATTCGGGAGTCATAAAGCCCTTGGATACGCCCGTAGGAGTGCAGAGGAATTCGTTGTCGCTGATCTTAACGGAGATATTACCGTCGTTGGAAGCAACCATTCCCTTGTTGTAGATACGCTTACCAATTTCGCATATCTGTTTTTTGATTTCGTACTCGTTTACCATTTTTTGTTTCTCCTTATGAAAAATATTTTTAAAAAACTTTATTTATCAGCTCTGCTTTCGCAGATAAGCCTTCAATTCGTTCACACCCTCGCCCGTGTGGGAGTCGATGTGAAATACCTTTTTGCAGCCCGAATTTCGTAGCCAGCCTTCGGCTCTTTCGGGGGCTGCCTTACCGATTTTTGTAACGATCCCTATTACCTCTCGGTTTACCATGCAAGTGATATTCGGCGGAAAAAGGGAATAATCGTCGTCGGCGGCGATGAGCAAGGCGACCACGTCAGCCTCGTAAGAATATATCGCGAGCGCCGCGCCGAGTCCGTGTACCTCTGCGTACTCTCCGGGAGAGTCGAGAAGCCAATCTCCGTAATCCATGCACTGCGTTTTAACGTAACGTATCTCCTCTCCCCGAAGGACTTGCTTAAGAGTCGTCTTTCCGACTCCGTGCCTGCCGACGAGAAGCGTTTTTCTCATTATGTTTTCGTTATCTTGCATACGGTAAATCCAAGCGTTTCGGCGGCGTAATCGGCGACCGCCTTGAGGGAAGCCTCAACCTCGGAGTAGGTTCCCGTTACTATTACCGTTCCGCTGAATCTGTCAACGAAGCCGAGCTGAACACCCGAAGCCTTGATTGAAATATCGCCTGCGATAATAGCCGTTTCTGCGGGGGTGAGCGTAAGTATTCCGATAGCGGAACGGGAGTATTCAACCGCGGGATCAAGCCCGAGCTTTTTGTAGAGAATCTCGTCGGGGTTGGCGATTATGTGGGCGAGAGTTATCTGCTTACCGGGCACCAGCTCTTGAATTATGCGTTGCTTTTCTGTGTAGTCCTGCATTATGCTTCCGTTATCCTCCTATCTGACCTTTAAGTCCGTAATTGTTCACCACCTCTAAAAGCAATTCCATCTGTTCCTTGGATGGTGGCGAAATATGTGCCATTTCGTAAGTTCTGCCGAGTCCTGCGTACTTATCCGAGCCTATGCGGTGGTAGGGAAGCAGGTGCATTTCGCTGACACCGTCGAGCGATGATGCGAATTTTGCTATGCTTCCGATCTCCGCTTGGGTATCGTTGAAGGTAGGAATCACGGGAGTTCTTATTATAAGGTGCTTTGATTCTCTTGCTATATGCCTTGCATTTTCAAGGATAAGCTCGTTTGATTGTGTAGTGAATTTCTTATGCTTTTCGTTGTCAATGTGCTTGATATCCATCAGCACCGTATCTACGTGCGGTAAAAATCTTCTTATTATTTCGATATCCGCATAGCCCGTCGTTTCGATTGCGGTGGAAATACCGCGCTCGTGACAGGCACGCAATAACGCCTCGGAAAATTCAGGCTGCCAAAGACACTCACCGCCCGAAAGGGTAACACCGCCGTAGCCTGAGCGTCTGTAATACACTCTATCGCGCTCGATTTCCTCAAGCACCTCGCTAACGGTAACGTCCTTGCCGACGGGCTTGGTAATTCCCGCAGTCGTAATTTCCTCTTGCTTGTAGCTTTGCGACTCGGGGTTGCAGCACCACTTGCATCTGAGCGGACAGCCCTTGAAAAAAACTATCGTTCTGACTCCCGGGCCGTCGTGTATAGAAAAGCGTTGGATATTAAATATTCTGCCCGTCACCTCTGTAAGCTTTTGTCTCATGTCGCAGCCTCCATTAGAAGCCCTGCTGCTCAGTACGGTTTATGATGTCCTCCTGCAGGCTCTTTGAAAGGGTGGTGAAGAGTGCGGAGTAGCCAGCAACGCGAACGACGAGCGACTTATATTTTTCGGGGTGCTTTTGTGCGTCGCGTAGCGTTTCACGGCTTACGACGTTGAATTGCATGTGACTGCCCTTCTTATCAAAGTAACCGCGCACGAGCGCAACGAAGCTTTCAAGCCCGCTTCTGCCCTCAAGAGCTGAGGGGTGGAACTTCATATTAAAGAGCGTACCGTTCGAGGCAATGTAGTGGTCGAGGCAGGAAACGGAGTTAGCCGCTGCCGTCGGACCCTTTACGTCTCTGCCTGCCGCAGGTGAAACACCGTCGGCAATCGGCGTGTGGGCAAGTCTGCCGTCGGGTGTTGCCCCCGTCTGTGCTCCGAGCGGAACGTTTGCGGAAACGGGGTAAAGACCTGCCTGATACATGCCGCCGCGTGGGTTTTTATAGCGTTCAAGTGGCTTTGTGTAGGTATAAGCCATTTCTCTGGCGAAGGCGTCAACCTCGTCCTCGTCGTTGCCGAATTTGTCAAGCGCGCTTATGTCGTCAAGCAGCTCCCCGTACTTTTTCTTATCCGTGTCACTTGCCGTGTTTGTTTTTACGGTTAGATAAACGGTTTTTATGTCGTCCTCTGTAAGGGACTTGCCCGACTCAACGAGGGTTGCGACGATTTTTTGCGTAAGCTTCGCGGCAAATCCGCTGTCCAAATCCTTGCCGTAGTTGTTGTCCAGTGCTTCCTTGAAGAAATCAAGCGTGTACTTTTTGCCCTCAAATACAAGCTTCTTAATGGCAAACATAGCATCTGCTACGTTTGCGATGCCGAAGCCCTGAGGTCCTGTAAAGTTGTATATCGCTCCGCCTTCCTGAAGGCTCTTTCCTCTTGCCATACAGTCACTTACCATGCAGGACTGGAAGGGCAGAGGACAGCGCTCCGCATGAGCAAGGTCTATTGCGTTATCAGCGTTGACTAAAAGCTCGATGAAGTAATTCATCTGCGTTTTGTAAGCGTCTTCGAAGTCTTCGTACGTAGTCATGTCTGAAACGTTTTGAGTTTTCGGCCCAAGCTGTACGCCCTTATCCATACCGCTTGAGAAAACAAGCTCCAATGGACGGCACATATTAAAGAATGCCGCATCGTGCCAACCGTCCGTCTTTGCCGCCTTCTGCGGCTCAACGCAACCGATTATATTGTAATCTCTCGCGTCCTCAAGTGTAAGCCCGCGGCTCTGAAGCGAGGGAATTATTACCTCGTCGTTGTAGTAAGCGGGGAATCCTATTCCCGTGCGCGTAAGCTCTGCCGCCCTTATGAGAAACTCGTGAGGCGAGCCGTTCCAAACTCTGACCGCAAATGACGGCTGAGGAAGGAATACGTGCTCGGTTGCGGTTATCGCCATGAATGAGAGGTCGTTGGTAGCGTCGCGCCCGTGCTTGTCCTGACCGCCTACTATGAGGTTTTGGAACAAGCTGTATCCCGCGAAGCCTTCTGCTGAGTCGGCATCACGTACCTTGTTGAGGTCATTGAGCTTGACCCATACGCAGTCCATAAGCTCTTGCGCGAACTCACGCGTGATACGTCCTGCGTCGAGGTCTTTCTTATAATAAGGATACATATATTGGTCGAAGCGACCTGGTGAGATGGAATGTCCGCTTGATTCCGTCTGCAAGAGCATCTGTACAAACCAGAAGGACTGGCAGGCTTCCCAAAAGCTTTCCGCACCGTGACGGGGAACTCTGCGACAGTTTACTGCGATTTCATTCAGCTCTTTTTTGCGCGTTACGTTTATCTCCGATTTAGCCATATTCTCTGCGAGTGTAGAGTAACGCTCTGCATAAGCGATTGCCGCTTCGCAGCTCATGATTACTGCGTCGAGAAAGTGTACTCGCCTTGCGTAATCCGCGTCTCCCTGACGGAGTGCAGCTCTGTAAGCTGTTGCTTCCTTAATTATACCCTCGTATCCAATGGCAAGTACCTTCGGATAGTCAACGGTAACGTGACCTATGCCGTTATAGAAGTAGTTACCGGGGGTGAACATCCCGTGCTCAATTGCCGCCTTTGCCTCGTCAGACATGAACGATGAGGCAAGGTCGCTCGTCGTTTTGCCGCCCCAATATTCGTAAGCCTTGGAAAGCGTCCTTTTAGTTTCCTCGGATATGTAGAAGGGGTCTGCCGAACGGGTCTCTACCGTGTCAAATTCTGCCTTGAGCCACTCAAATGAGTACTCGGGGAAAACCTGACAGCCGCGCGGGGCTTTGGTTGCTGCGCCGACGATAAGCTCGTTATCGCGTACGGTAATGGGGATATTCTCCAGAATATGCTTAAAAGCCTTTGCGCGGCGAGTGATTATCGGCTCGCCCTCGGTTGCCTTGTATGACTCGGTAAGAAGAACAGCTCTATCTGCTTCAATTTGCGGCATTTTTTCAAAAAGCGCGTCTACAAGCTTGCGTATTCTCGGAGATTTTTCAATTGGTTCTGTGTAGAACTTCATATCGATCATCCTCTTTTGTTGCATTTGTGACAAATTATGATGTGATTTGCTGTATAAAAATACGTAAAATGGCCTGATGCATAAGAAATCATAATTTGTTGCATACATTATACCACATTATTGTCCGTTTGTCAATGATTTTTTCTTTATTTTCTTGAGATTTTTTGGTTTTATGTGTATATTCAGTTTGTTTTACCTCATAAAAAACAAAAAATACCACATTTCCAATTATTGAAAATGTGGTATTGTGTTGTTTTGTTAAAGAATATTCTTTCTTTTTGCAAATCGTGAGAGAAGCTTGTTTACGTTGGTGATAACTACATCGGTCGTAAGCCTTAATTTTGGATCGCCGAGTTGTTTGTTGTGGTAGATTATAGATTTGTAAACGTGGTCGAGATCGTCGTGACCGTTTGCAAAAATAGAACGCAGAACGTGCATCGTACGCTCGTAGCCTTCTTCTATCATTTTGTCAATTTCATCTTGCGTTATCACAAATGAATTTTTTATATTGCTCATATTGGGAAAGGTTATTTTTATTATTTTATCGTCAAACTGTGAGCTTTCAAAGCGGTAGCTCACGTCGTCGAAATATACACAGATTATGTAATCGAGGTCGTGCTCAACGAGAGGATAGACGGGAATATTGTCAACGAATCCTCCGTCGAAGAAGCGGTGTTCTCCGATATCAATGGCTTTATTATATATAGGAAAGGCAACACTTGCCAACAGATAGGTAGGTATGGTATTGTTTTCTACCTTTGAAAGATCCTGGTAGCAGGAAGCGGAGTCTGCTATATTTGCGACGTCCCAATAGGAAACGTAAAACGGATTTTCCAGCTTGTCAGACGGGTCATAAAGATTTTTAATATCCTGCTGAAGGAGAGACGATTGAAGAATTTTTGTAATGAACATACGGGTATTGGTATCACAGAAATTATGCCACATATCTGCAATCTTTTCAAGCTTTCCCGTGGCAAACGCATAAGCGTTCGGAGTACCTATGGATGCGGAGCTTATGCATTTTATGTCCTCAATGGGCACGAATTCCTTGATAGCGTAAAGCGCGCCGAGCTGATATGCGCCCTTCGCAAAGCCACCCGACAAAACCAAGCCTATGTTCATCGCTTCTCCTTTCTCCCTTGCGCGCAAGGATATTAATAACTCAACGTGTATAAAGTCACAGTTATATATATTATAACATGCTCACATAAAAAAAGCAAGCGATAACAAGAAAATATTATTCGGCGTTTGTTTTTGCGCACAAAAGGGAAGACGGCGGAAAAATCCGCCGTCTTGTGTATATTCTATGATTAATAGAACTTGTAGTAATTATACTCGTACTCACCCGTAACACTGTTATACTCACTGCTGGAAAGAATTACGAAATCATCACCCCCAATTTTGTAAGAGAGGTAGGTCCCAAACGTTCCGATAACGTCACCCTTTACGGTGTAATAGGTGTAGTTGTTGGTAGACGAATTATAGGTGTAGTAGTAATAGTCGTAATAATCAAATCCGTCGATAGAGGGATTGTCTCCGCCTTCCGTACCGATGGGCTTAACACTTCCGTCACAGAACAGCGAGATCGTGGTAACGTCGCCTTCGGTGCTCTTGATTATAGCAGAGCCGTTACTCATGTGGAAACATTCCTTGTCCTTGAGGTCGTATACCTTATTGCCGTTCATATCGTATATAGCGGAGTTGGAGAAAATATAATTTCCGTAATGTTCGTAATCGTAGATATTTCTGTACGACACTATTTCGCCCTGTGCGTTGTAGATATAGTACATATTGTAATCGATTGCGGATTGAGCGCAGAAAAGATTATCTCCGTAGGGCTCGGGAATCGAAGCGATGGAGCCTTCGATATTGATAATAGCGGTGATGTTACCTTCGCTTGAAATGCCTACTATTTCATAGTTAGCAGGAGAGGTATCGAGATGCTCGTTCTCATCAATTCGGGAAATTATAGCGATGTTTTCAACTACGTCGGTATAGCAGTCCTCGGACTCGTACTTTGCTTTGGTTGAAACCATATTGTGAACCTTATAGTTTGCATCAAACTCGGTAACCGTATTATCGGTTACGTTGAGAATGAGTGTAACGAGGTCGTATTTGCCCGTAGCACCCTGTCTGTAATCATAGTCCTTTGCGTCCTGATGAAGCGTCTCTACGTATTGAATGAATATGCGGCCGTTGCCGATATCGTAGAAGGATACGAGGGCATCTCCTGTGCTTGCGTAAGAGGGGAAGGAGTAATCTGCAATAGGCTCAAGCTTCTCGTTAAAAATCTGTACTGAAAGACCTCTTGAATAGTAGCTGCTTCCGCCGTTTGAGTAGCAGTAGTAATCACCGATAGGGAACAGATAATCGAGATCGGGCTTATATTCGATTCCGAATTCCTTTATGAAAACCTTTTCGCCCTTGTCGTCGTATTTGTAGAGCTTGTTACCAACGTAGAAAAGATCGGAAGCGGAATACGAGTAGTCGTCGTTTATGTAATCTCTCATTTCTTCTTCATAAAAGTAATCGAAATCGTCGTAGTACAGATCGTTATCGTCTATGCTGTGAACATCTGCTCCCGACTTATCGTAAACGGTTACGTTATATTCTGCGTAGTCCTTGATATTTGTATTAAAATAATCGGAGTAATAGGAGTTGCCGTAATCGCTCGTATCGTAGGTTTCTTTGAGAACTGCAATGAAATCCTCGTCTATCAAGTCAAAGTAGTAATTGGTCGCAGTTGTGACGCCTGTGTACGTATCTGTAACTGTACCCTTGGTCAGTGTTAAAAGGCAGGTATCGTTGCTAAGATTGTAAACTCGGAGCTCAGAATTGCCGGTTGCATAACCGCTATCATAGATCTGATTTTCGGCTACTGCAAAGAGGCGGCCCATCTTCACGATTTCGCCCGTTATGTTGAGACGGGTGTAACTTGAAATGACATTGTCTTGGTCAGTGGGAACTGACTTAATAATGTCGGAAAATTTAAGCGCTTGCACGGGGTCTTTTTTTGTGCAGGAAACCAGCGCCATTGAGAGGCACATTACCGTGGCAAGTAAAAGCAATAAAAATTTTTTCTTCATAGAAATTCTCCTTTGAAAATATTTGGTAAATGCTTACCTTGGAAATATTATATCACTTCAATTGTTAATTGTCAACAGTTTGTGATCGAAATGTTAAAAATATTTGTGCGATTGTGAATATAATACAAAAAGGGGCGGAGTCATTAAGATGCAGAAGTCGTGATTTGCTTCTCGTCGGCGTACAAAGGTACGACAGAGAAGCAAAACGCGGCTAAAAATCACACATAAAAATGGAATTTGAGAGATTTTCTCGAAAATTCCTACAAAAAAGCAGCTTTCTACTATGTTTTGACATAGAAAAAACTGCTTTTTTATTTGTTTTTATTTCGTGTGTTTTTGTTCTGCGCTGAATGACTCAGCCCCTTGATTCTTATTTTGCAGCTTTTATAATATCACCAACGCGGTCAATAACGTATTTGGGACGGTAGGGGAACTTGTCGATATCCTCTTTTGCTGTGACACCCGTCAAAACGAGGACGGTGTCAACGTTCGACTCGATACCTGCGATAATATCCGTGTCCATTCTGTCACCTATGAATGCAATATCGTCACTGTGACAGCCGAGCTTACGCAGACCGTGGCGTAGCATAAGGGGGTTGGGCTTGCCGACGAAGTAAGCCTTTTTACCCGTTGCGATTTCAATGGGGGCGACGAGTGAGCCGGTAGCGGGCATGATACCCTTGTCGGTAACGCCGATGGTATCGGGATTTGCGCCTATGAGCTTAGCTCCCTTGTTGACAAGGGCAATTGCCTTTTCAAGCTTTTCAAAGCTGTACGTGCGCGTTTCACCGACAACCACGTAGTCAGGATTTATGTCATTCATGTATATCTTCTGGTCGTATAGAGCCTTGGAGAGAGCCGCCTCACCGATAACGTAAGCGGTACAGCCGGGAGACTGGCTGTGCAGAAATTCGGCGGTAGCCATAGCACTTGTATAGAAATGGTCGGCAGATACGGAGAGTCCCATGCGTTCCAGCTTCATGCTAAGCTCGTGAGGCGTTCTTTCGGGGCTGTTGGTGAGAAAAACGAACTTTTTATCGTTGTCAAGCATCCAGTTTACAAATTCTGCAACGCCTTCAAATATCTCGTTTCCGTGATATATGACTCCGTCCATATCGCAGATGAAGCCTTTTTTATTCAAAATATTTTTCATTGCGTTTACCTCATTATTACCTTTTTACCATATCAGTTCTTAAGAGAGTGAATAGGCGCGGGTATATGACCTCCGCGAGCAATAAAGTCCTCGCAGGTATAGTTGCTGAGCTTCATGATAGGCGCGTAACCGAGCAGTCCACCAAACTCAACCGAGTCACCGACACCCTTACCGTATGCAGGAATAACTCGAACAGCTGTGGTTTTGGTATTAGCCACTCCAATTGAGATTTCGTCTGCGATAATACCGCAGATAACCGCCTCGGACGTGTCGCCGGGAATTGCAATCATATCAAGACCGACGGAGCAAACTGCAGTCATAGCCTCAAGCTTTTCGAGCGAGAGCGCGCCGCACTCAACTGCGTCGATCATGCCTGCGTCCTCGGATACGGGAATAAACGCTCCCGAAAGACCGCCGACACGAGAGGATGCCATAACACCGCCCTTCTTTACGGCGTCGTTAAGCAGAGCGAGAGCTGCCGTCGTGCCGTGACCGCCGCAGCGCTCAAGACCCATTGCCTCAAGTATATGAGCAACCGAGTCGCCGACAGCAGGCGTGGGAGCAAGCGAGAGATCGACGATTCCGAAGGGAACGTCAAGTCTGCGAGATGCCTCGTTTGCAACGAGCTGACCCATACGGGTGATCTTAAACGCGGTCTTCTTGATAATTTCAGCAAGCTCTGTAAAGTCGCAATTTCCCGCGCGCTTGATAGCGGAGCTTACGACTCCGGGGCCGGAAACACCAACGCTTACGACCTTTTCAGCCTCACCCACACCGTGGAATGCGCCCGCCATAAAGGGGTTATCCTCGGGAACGTTGGCAAACACTACAAGCTTTGCGCAGCCGATGGACTGATTGTCTCGGGTAAGGTAAGCGGTTTCCTTTATGATCTTACCCATGAGCGCGACTGCGTCCATGTTGATTCCTGCCTTTGAGGACGCTACGTTTACTGACGAGCAAACGCGCTCGGTCTCTGAAAGCGCCTCGGGTATGGACATAATAAGATTGCGCGCGTTATTGGTAAATCCCTTTTGAACGAGAGCGCCGTATCCGCCGATGAAGTTAATTCCGAGAGTATGAGCTGCTCTGTCAAGAGTTTTAGCCATTTTTACGTAATCGTCGGGAGAGTACTTACCGCCGACCATTGAGATGGGAGTTACGGAAACTCTCTTGTTGATTATCGGGATACCGTATTCCTTTTCTATTTCGCAACCGACCTCTACGAGGTGCTCTGCGCTCGTGGTTATTTTGTCGTAAATTCTGTCGCAAACGACATTTACGTCGTCGCCCGCGCAATCGTAAAGAGAGATACCCATCGTTATCGTACGAACGTCAAGGTTCTCGTCCTTTATCATATTTATTGTTTCAAGAATATCGTTTGTATTTATCATTTTGCAACCTCAGATTCTATGCATAGAGTTGAAAATATCCTCGTGCATTGCGCGAATATCAAGCCCGTTATCCTTGCCGAGCGCATCAAGCTCTTCGACTAAGGAAGAGAAGGGAATGTTGAGGTCGTTGATTTCGATTACCATTATCATGGCGAAGTATTCCTTGAGTACGCTTTGAGAAATTTCAACAATATTTCCTCCGCGCTCTGCGCACTTTGCGCTTACCTTTGCGATAATTCCTTTTGCGTCGTGTCCTACGACTGTTACTACTGCTTTCATTTTCTGTCTCCTGTTTTTTGTGTTTTTATTTCTCCGGATCGAGATATTTCCAATATGATTTGATATAGCTTATTCCTGACCACACGGTCATTACTATTGAGAATATAAGCGTCAGGTACGTAAGCGGTAATATATTTCCGTCCCACGTAAGCCCCGTTGCTCTCGCAAAAACGTGCTGAACTACCGGCTCAAGCAGAGTCGTTGCTATCGCAACTATCTGGGAGACCGTTTTGATTTTTCCAAGACTGTTAGCGGCTATAACGATACCCTCGCCCGTTGATACGACGAGTCGCATCGACGTTACCGCAAGCTCGCGAAAAACAATGAACACAAGCGAGAAGATTATCAATGACTTGATATGATTGAATTCAGGCTTAAAGAGTATGACGAACAACGTGCCGATAACCATAAACTTGTCGGCAACGGGATCAAGGAATTTCCCAAAGTCGGTTATGAGTCCGCGCTTTCTTGCAATCTTGCCGTCAAGCATATCCGTAACTGCCGTGAGAATAAACAGAAATGCAACTAAAAAACAAGATATAAGAAATGGGATATAGGGAAGCATTCCTACGATCATTATTACAGGAACTAATATAAGCCTGAGGACGGTAAGCTTGTTTGGAAGATTCATTTTCATAATTTTACCTCAATCTTCGATAATAGCTCTACCCAAAAGGTCGTAATCGACCACCTCGCGTATTTTTACATTGACGAACGAGCCGGGAGCTACGCGCTTTGATGAGCGGAAATAGATCTTACCGTCAATTTCGGGGGCGTTCGCGGCATCTCTGCCAAAATGCACCTCACTGACGGGGTCGTAGTCCTCGCAAAGAACGGTAATCGTTTTACCCACCATTCTGCGATTGTTTTCCTCGTTTATCTCTATCTGCTCGCGCATTATGAGGTCCATTCTGTCAAGCTTAACTTGCTCGTCGATCTGATCGGGCATGTCGTAA
>SVQL01000058.1 GCA_015065365.1 Oscillospiraceae bacterium
TGATAAGGATCCTTTGGAATACGACGTCATCTCCGACTACGTATTCCAAAGGATCCTTATCAGTTACCGCATATACCATCTTTGAACTTCCATTAACCTCTCTTACGTCTTTTACAGTTGCGGGCGGCTCGGGAAGCTCAACGGTTGCCTTGCCGTCAAGCTTTACGTTATCGCTCTTTCTGTTTTCTATCTTATCCTTAAAATAATCAGTTACTATGCTCAAATCATTGAGGCAAGCAGACGATGAAAGCACAAGAGCCTTTCCGTCAAGCTTGGCGGTAACCTCGTCGAGATACAACGAAGCGTCCTCAACTAATTTTATTACGTATCCTTCACTCGGTGCCTTGCGCATACCTACCTTAGGACCTATCCAGTTATAGATCTCGCTTGCCGCGTCTGCATTGAGATTTTCAAATGCAAAATCCTTCAGAGCAACTCCGTTTATCTTCAAGCTCTCCATAGAATACGTTGCGTTATATTCGTACGGCATCTTGCTGACGTACAGCTTTCCATCCGATATACATTCGTTACAAAACCAATCAATAGCAGCAGATACCGCAGCTGCGCTTCCGCCGTTTATAAGTATTCTTCCATCATCATAAGCCACGCTGTAATCCGAATATCTGTGATTTACACCCGTAGCTCTGTTAGTCTCGCCAATGATTATTTCCTTTGTATCCGCGGGAGATTCGACGTCAAGCGCGAGTGCAACGTCCAGCTTATACTGCTCCTTCAGCTTCATACGAAAATCCAAAAGAGCAACGACAGTATCTCTCTCTTCAAATTCATTACGGATTATCTTATATCCGTTAAGCTCTGAAAGATCTATGATCCTCGGAGCCTCTGTATCCGTTGTTCCCACCTCTGTGTTGCCATTGTTACACGCAGCAGAAAACAGCATAAGTCCTGCTAACGTTATACAGCACACACTTGATAACAGTCTTTTTAATTTCATATCCAAAACCTCAAATTAAGAATTGCTTTCCTTATACTCTTTTATCTTTCGGTCAAAGAATTTACCGATGCTTGCATTCAAATTGATAGCCGCAGGACGCACGTCCTCAGGCATTCCTAAAATTCCCGAATCACTCTCAAAGCTTAGACATCCGTCGTAGCCTATTTTAGCAAGTCCCTTCAAAATCCCTGTCCAATCCGTCGCCTGCCTGTCAAGATAACGTCCCGTGTAGGGTATCAGATGCGTATCGTGTACGCCGTCCGTATCGTGAATATGCAAAGTCCTCAGGTGCTTCCCGTAAACCAAAAGCTCTCGATAGTGATCCTTTCCCGTTATATTTCCGTGTCCCGTATCGTAGCAAATTGCAAAGCACTCGCTGCCTGCAAAAGCATTAAGCGCCTCAACGAGCCTTATTAAGAATTCCGCATTGGACTCGCTCGCGCAGTTTATTCGTCCGTTTACGTAATAATACGCGTTTTCAATACACATGGTAATGCCCGTCCGAACAAGCAGCTCTGAAAATCCCTTAAAATGCTCAAAATTCACCTCGAAAGCCTCGTCGTCCGAAATATGCTCTCCTACGTGTATGGGATGAACTACTAAATTCGGGCACCCGATAGCCTCTGCCGCAAGCACACATTTTTCAAATGTCATACGCGTATAAGCATTCATTTCATCAAGTCCCATGCGCGCAGAAGGAAAAGGCGCGTGCGCTTGAAAAACCTCTATTCCGTTAGCTTTAGCGGCTGATGAATGCTGCGAAAAGTACTCTATAATCTCGTCCACGCTTTTATCAAAAAAACCAAAATTCTCTTTTTTATAGATTTGTCCGACGGACCACTTCTCTCCCATGTTAAGGTCGATCGCCGTATATCCCATCTCGCTTGCGCGCTTATATCTCTCATTTACGTCACCAAGACAGTTAAGCACACCGCTGCAAATACCGATTTTCATTAAATTTCTCCTCAAAGATAATAAAAAGTTCCGTTTTTCTCAAATAAATCGTTCACCATCATTTTAACAGTATCCTCATTATAATCAATGGGAACTATATCTCCCGAAAACTCCGGGTATTCCTTGGAAATAAGCGCAAAGCATTTTCCAAGCTCGTGTACGTAAACGTTTCTGTCAAGGAAATATCCCGACGTATATTTTTCACTGCAAAAACGGTTTGAGCGCATCATGCAGTTTACAGACCTCACCGATACGTTATCGGTAACCTCACAGTCCTCTATAACGTGGCGCCCTTTACTGTTAAAGAAGGACTCGTGTCCCTTATCGGGGCGCTGTGTAGACATGCCGTCTCCCGTGTTTTTGCCTATATTTCCGGTTATTCTAATATCCTTAAACACACTTTTCTCACCGCCCCCCCAAAGCTCAAACGAGTATTGGTTGCAGTTGAAAACGTTGTCTCTGTAATAGAGTCTTTCCATTCGGGCATCTGCGTCGTTTGTTTGAGTGGTTACACCCGCGTCGTATATCTGATTGAAATAGCAGCTCTCAACGGTCATTCCGTCACACGATCCCCAATTTTCAATACCGTTTCCATAGCGGGTTCTGTAATTACGCCACGGGCACTCATATCCAAACTGAATAGCGCCACCGATAAATTCAAAAGCGCAGTTTCTTACGGTAATGTTTTTACAGCCCGACGTTCTTATTCCGAAGCAAGCGGCGCACATAACGCGCAAATTACTGAAGGTCACGTTTTCCGTATATCCGTAAAGATAAAACACAGTTATCGACTGCGACAGCTCAATAGCTGAAAATCTCTCCTGCGGAGCTCCCTTTTTACTGCAAAGGTAAATATATCCGTCATTACTGTGAAAATACGCGAGATCAACTCTCGGCAGCTGTTCTGCTCTCTCAAAAGGAACACTCTCGATTTTTTCAAAAAACTCAAGTCCGTTAGTTACCTTCTCAAGAGCAAGCGACATATCCGCATCGTCGCATTTCTGTATCTTAATTCCCCAAGCCTTACCGCCGTCAAATACCACGTTGCCTATATCGTTGTGCATATCAATATTCTGCTTGAAGCGGTACAAATCCTCGTCGAGCTTTTCCCACGCATCCTTGCCTGAAGCATCTATCGAGCCGTAAAACAAAGGCTTTTTACCGTTTCCGTAGGAGGAATAAGTAACTCCGCTCGTCAATTTGACTCTCTCTCTGAAAATACTGTCGCACTCAAAAAGAACCGTATCACCGCAAGACAGCCCCGCATCTACGAGCTTTGAACAATGCTGCCAAGCACTATCAGCACTTCTTCCGTCGTTACAGTCGTTTCCCGAGTGGGAGGAAACGTAAAATACGTTTCCTCCTATCTTTTCGTCGAAAAACTCCTCCGTTTTCTTCTTTTTAGCCTCATATAAAGCATCAAGCTCGGATAACACCGCGCCGTCCGCCTTCAACCACTCTGCCATAACAGTTACCCCTTAATTTATCAATATATACCCGTCCAGCCGGATTCTGTGGTATCGCTTGCATCATCTCCGGTGTTGTCGTCATCTCCGCCATCGTCAGTGTTACCGCCGTCGCCGGTGTTGTCATCGCTCTCATCGTCGGTGCTTCCGCCGTCGTCAGTGTTACCGCCGTCGTCGGCGTTGCCGTTATCTCCGTTGTTTTCGGCATCTTCATCTGTCGTTTGAGCGCCTTCGCTATCCGTCGTACCGTCATCGGTCGTAGGGCTCGTGCTTTCGCTTGTATCTCCGCCTATAACGCCACCTGCATCATGCCTTACACAACCAACGGCAAGCGCAATAGTAAGCGCAAGCAAAATTATTATAGCTATTGTTTTTTTCATAGATTCTCCTTATTGCTGTGCAAACCAGCCGAGTATATCTTCCCTTGCAAAAGCCGTATTCCAGCAATCGTGAAGCTCTCGGTCAAGCTCGGTATATTTCGCGCCCCAAGCGTCCTTAAGAGCCTTTGCGTTATCAACGCTGACCTTTTCATCACCTGCGCCGTGAATTATCCAAACCTTGGTGCTTCCAACCGTCGCCGATACGTCACCTGCTCCGCTTATAATAAGCGCCGCACTGATGAAATTTTCGTGTCTTGCTATAATGTCTGCGACTGCGTATCCGCCCGATGAAACACCTGCGGCGAACGTCTTTTCTGTTCCGTACTCGATCGAAATATCGTTAATGAGGCCGTAAACGCTCTTCATAACGCCGCTCTCCGCCGTATCCTTGGTTGAATAATTGCCATTCTTAATATCCACTCCTATCCAGCTGTCCTTCGGACACTGAGGAACGAGAATAATATACTCTCCGCTTGAATACAGTTCGCCGATAAGTCTGTTGCTCATCTGAACGTTCTTGAAATTGTCCGTACCGCTTGCATACTCGTAATTGAAGTATGTAAACAGCTTGTACTGCTTCTCTGCATCGTAGTCTTTGGGGAGAAGAAGTCTGAACTGAAGCTCCTCACCGCCCTCAAGCTTATAGGTATAAGAGGGATTGCTCAAAAGATATGCGTTGAGCATCTCGTTGTAGAGCGCGTTTTCATCGCCCTCCTCGGCAACGAAATAGAACTTTCCGTTTTTATCAATACCCGCGTCGTAAAGCTTCTTTATCGTCGAGTAATTATACTCATATTCACTGATCGTCTTCGAATACTTCGGGAAGCTTGAAGAAAGCATACCGATATCGTTTCCGAGAGTATTTACGTAAACGTTTCCGTCAAGCTCATAGCCGTTGGGACTATCGTTCGTCTTAATATTATTCGTTCTGTAAATCCAATCAAGCGTACCGATCACGTAGTTATCCTTAACGTACGCGTTTTGATACTGATAGTAAGAGCCGTAAGCGCTCAAAAAGCCCGTGACCTTATCGGGTCGCTGGGTGGTAAAGCCGTAGCCGATATTTCGGCAAACGTTGCCCTCAACATTGACGTTGTGGAAATTACAGCTTGCATTCTCCGCGCCGCTCGACCAAAGCTCGATAGCGTAAACGACGTTTTCAACAACGTTATTCTTATAGGATATATTTATCATATCAGTGCCGTCGGTGTTTGACTGCGTAGTCATCGCCGTATCGTATATCTGATTGAAATAGCAGTTTTCTACTATCATTCCGTCGCACGAATTCCAGTTCTCGATAGCGTTACCGAGTCTGGTCTTATGGTTGCGCCCGAAGTCCTGATTATCGCTTTGAACACTTCCACCGATGAAATCAAATTCGCAGTTATAGACCGCCAAATTTTTCACAGCGGTTGTTCTTATAGCAAATCTGCCGATATTTTTGAAGCTGATATTGGCAATAGTAACGTCTGAGACGTTGCTCGCGCTGAACGTACCCGCGTTCTGGTTTGCCTTTGAAAGCTCTATGGAATCAAATCTCTCTGCGGGATTTCCGTCCTTGCAGTAGAGATAGAGCTTGGTAGTGTCGTGATAGTAGGACAGGTCGTATTTACCGTTTTTGAGATCCTTTCCGCTCACAAGGTCAAAGCTCTTTATGACATCAAAGTACTCAATTCCGTTACTAACGTCCCTCAATTCAAGACTCTTTTTAGCATCGGTAAGCTGCTGTATCTTAATTCCCCAAGCCTCTCCGCCGTTGAAAACAATGGAGCCGATATCGTAAGAGTTTGAAAGAGTTGCATTGTATTGATAAAGATTCTTAACTCCGCTTACCGCAACCCAATCGGTAGTCTTTGAAGCGTTGATAGAGCCGAGAAACAGTGGCTTTTCACCGTCGCCGTAGGATGCGTAGGTAACGCCGCTTTTAAGATAAACCGACTCTCTGAATTCGCTTCCGCACTCAAACAGCACCGCGTCGCCCGATTTAAAAGTGACGCTGTTGAGCTTCGAGCAGGACTTCCAAGCCGTGGACGGAGATTTACCGTTTGCGGAGTCGTTTCCGTTCTTAGAGGAAATATAGTATGTAGTTCCCGTGATTTCGGGAAGCTTGTAAAAGCCCTCGGTCTGCGCCTTTTTCGCATCGAAAACGGCGTTCAATTCACTCATAACGCCCTCGTCCGCGTACTGCCAGAAAACAGACTTCTGAGCGTCGGTCTTACTTATTTCTCCCATTTTCTCCTTGGGCGCGTCCTCGGAGTTACCCTGCCCCGTCGTGCACGCGAACAGCGACAAAAGGCACGTGAGAGCTAAAATCAAGGCTAAAAATTTTTTCATAAATAATCCTTTCAGCAAAAGCGCGGGGGTAGCAAAAGCCACCCCCACCTCAAAATTATTCAAAGTTTTCCAAGAATTTGTTAAGCGTATTCTTATAGCGGTTCTTGTTGGATGCATAGCCTGCCGCGATGTAAGCGTGCTTACCGCGAACGCAGGTACGGAGCAAAGAGGAAGGGCCCTGAACGTCGCCCCACGCGAACGCATAAACGTACGCGAAATCGTACTTCATGTTATTAAGAATAATGTCGATGCACTTGGACGAAGCGTCGTCCTTTGCGTCGCGGTACTTAAGAACCGTACCGTAAAGAGCTTCTCTGACGTACTCGTAGGAGTAGTAAGCGAGAGCGTCGGTAACTGCTCCGACCATTTCCTTATCCTTAACGGTTGAAGGAATAGCGAAAGCGGTAGCGAAGTCCATATTGTTGGAGTAGTAGCTCTCCTGGTCCTTATCCCACTTGGGGAAAGGAATGATACCGTAGTTGATATCCGTCTGACGAAGCTCGGTAGCAGCCTCAAGATAGCTCGTCGTGAAAGCGGTGTTGCCCTTAACCATCATACCGATATGAACGTCAAGATCGGTAACCGTAGAGGTTGACTGGTTGTAGGTATATCCGCTCGTGTTAAAGAGATCGTTGAGCTTTCTTGCGGTCTCAATGAGCTTTTCGTTCTCGTCCATAGCAACTATGGAGATCTTACCCTTCGAGCTTCTCGTCGTAATCGGAATATCGAAAGCAAAGAGATAGGAGTCAACGGCGGTCGTATCGTTTGATGCGTAGCCGTACTCGTCGTTCTCGTCCATGCCCTGCTCTCCGATGTCACTCGTGCAAGCCTTTACGTAGTTGTAGAACGCCTCGTACGTCCATTCGCCGTTTTCTACGAGCTCGTAGATTTTAGCGGCGCCACCCTCGTTCTTAAAGTTGTTGTCAATAATGGTCTGGTTAAAGAACATGCACGACGCGCTGTAAAGATGCGAGAGTGAAAGGCTTCCCGTCATAACGTAGGTGTGCTTGTTGTAAGCCGCCGCGTCAGCAAAGCCTCTGTCCCACCACTCGCCGTTAATGTTCATGTTGGGCATGCTGTACCAGTCGGCAAAGTTACCCGTCGTCGCATTGGGAGCGAGGCGGTAGGTATATCCTGCGGCAAGCTGATAAGCGTCGTCACCGGACATAATGGAGTTGGTTATGGGCGCAAGCCAATCGTTCTCAAAGCTTGCGGTTGCGGTGGGATGGAATACGAGCTCAATGCCGTAAAGTCCCTCAACCGCCTTATTTCTCGCGTAGATGGAGTCGTTAATGAGCGAACCTGCGTTTTCCTCAACGTATACCCACTCATTCTCGTAGTTTTCTCTGTAAATTATGTTGTACTGCTTTCCAACCCAAGCGGGATCGGCTTCTGCCAAGGGCGAGGTTTCTTCAGTCGTCGTAACCTCAGCGCCCGTGGTTTGTGCCTCCTGCCCGTCGCCTATACAGGCGACGAGCACGGGAAGGAGCATACATGCCAAAAGCAGTATTGCTAAAACCTTTTTCATAAATAATCCTCTGTATCAGAATATAAGACCTGCGTTTACGCCGAGGTCGCCACCACCGATATCCGAAACGGTTTCACCCGAGCCGTTCATAATATCGCCGGAAAGGAGATTGATCTTCAAAATATCGGGAGCAATATAATTCTTCTTCATCTTGAAATACCTCCCAAAATCAGTTTGCCGCTTCAACAGCTGCAATGATATCCTTGCAGAACTTAATTGCCTCTGCGGAATCCTTGTTTGCCTCAACGCAGCTTACTGCAACGTTGTAAATGCTTCTCGTGAGAGCGGTACTTGCAACGGTGTCGCCGATGTAAGCAATAGCAACTATACCGTCAGCGTAGTTTTCAGCCTCGATGCCGTAAACGACAGCCTTAACGGTAACGATACCGTCCTCGGTGGTCGCCTTGGTAGCCTTTACCTCAACGCCGCTTGCGCGGAGAGCTGCAAGACTCGTCTTGTCCGTAAGCGCGCCGTACTTTTCCTCGGAAATGAGGATTACGCCGAAGTTAGCGTCAGCGGAAGCCGCGCCCTCAACCTTCGCTGCGTCGAATACGGTTACGAAACGAATACCCGTGTACTGATCCGCAGGATCGGTGTAACGGAGCTGTGCGCCGAGAACTCTTGCGCCGTCCTCGGAAGCAACCATCAAGGAATCAACCCAGCCGTTTGCTGCAAGTCCGGTAGGACAAGGATAGTAAACGTGAAGGAGATTTTCCTTGAAGGAAAGCTTTGCATCTGCGGAGAAGTTAGTAGCGGTGAGCTCGGAGATTTCGTCGAGAGTCATTTCTCTGCTTTCAGCATCGCAGGTATAATTCGAAGTACCATTGTTAGCCTGAACTATTTCGATAGTTCTCTCTCCTGTTGAAACGGGGATAACGAACGGACGATAGTAGAGATTTTCTACGTTGAGCTTATAATTACTGCTGAGAAGCTTTGAAGTAGCGATACCAAATTCATAGCTATCATAGGTCGTTCCCGTCTGGAAGAAGATTCTACCGGTGGAAACACAGTCCTTAATATTGGCAGTAATGGTTCCGCCGTAATCAGTGCCGTCTCTCGTCATATTAACGAATACGGAAACCTCATCAGAATACATGCCTACGCTCATCGTGCCTGCAAAGACGGTATTCGTTATGTTAATAGTCAACGGTCTGTTTGCTACGTTCTTTCCGGCACTTCCCATAATGCCTCCGCTGTAATTTGCTGAGCAGCCAAAGTTCATAGCGCCGTCGTAAACGCAAGAATCAATATTCAGCGTGAGCGCCTTAACGTCCGTAGCATGACGGGTAAAACCAACCAAGCCGCCGAATGAGTATGCCGCTCCGTTTGTACCCGGTCTGTTTACCTGAAGCGTAACACTCGAATGTACGTCCTTCAAGGTAACGGTACCGCCGCTGCCGGTAGTTCCTGCATCGACACAGGAAATAACCGTTCCTACGCAATAACCAGACGCAGTAAGATTAACCGTAATCTTTCCGTCAACGGTAAAGTTCTCAATTACAACCGAGCCGTTTTCAGGAGCGCGAACGAACGTAAAGAGTCCGCCTTCACCGTCAGGATTGCTAATTGATTGAGTGAGATTCGTAATCTTATGTCCCTGTCCGTCAAAGCTTCCGGAGAAAGGTCTGGCACTGGTCTCACCGATTCCCTCAAAGCTGTAAGCAGACATATCAATATCTGCGCAAAGAAGAACCGTCTTTCCAGCAAAGCTATTACCGTTATCAACTGCATTTTGGAAGGCAATCAAGTCTTTTGCAATAGCTATCATGGGTGTCTCGTCATTTGCATTAAATGCGCCTGCCGTAAGCGTTTCAAGCCAACCGTTAGCAGGAAGGAGTGCCGTAGGACAAGGATAATACTTAGCAGCACCGTCGTTTTTGCAGCTCATGCCGCCGTCAAAATCAGCCTCTGTCAAAGCAGCGAGCTGTTCGTCTGTCATAGCTTGCGAATCCGTAATATCGCAATTCGCAGGCTTGGTCATATAGTAAATAACGTCTATCGGAGCATCAACGACAGGAATATTGAATGTCTTATAATAAAGATTCTTTACGTTTACATAGGAAACGTTACCGGTAGCTTCTCCTGTAACAACGCCGTAATACTTTTCGTTAGTCCATGCTCTATTGTCACCGGTGTAGAAGGTCATAGTACCTAAAACGACAACGTCCTCAATATTCGCCGTTACCGAAGCCGTACTGTCAGAACTGTAATTACCCTTCAAATACCCAATCAGCAAGCCGAGGTCTTCTGAAGTTATATCGTTCAAGCAAATTTTTCCGGCAAAAACAGAATCCTTAATATTGATAACCAAGGTTCTTCCTGCCTTATTGTTACCGGTCCAACCTACAAAGCCGCCCGAAAATAAAGCTTTACCACCAAAATTCAAGGTTCCGCTGTAAATACACGACTCAATATTCAAGGTAAGCGGCTTCAAACCATCTTCATGTCTGGTAAATCCTACGAAGCCACCAATATACTTCATGGTGTTTTGAGAATTTATGTTTACAGCCGAATGTATATTTTTGAAGGTTACGGTACCGCCGTTGCCTTCCTTACCTGCGTCTACCGTAGCACAAACCGTGCCGGAATAGCCTTTGTCTGCGTTATTAGGATTAGTCAACTCAATTTGACCGGTAAGCGTAAAGTTACCGATGAATACGTTTCCGTTAGCGGGAACACGAATAAAGGTAAACAATCCTGCGGGAGTTTCCTCCGGAGCTGCCTCGGACTGCTTCATGCCGCTTATGGTATGGCCTTGGCCGTCAAAAGAACCGGCAAAAGGCTGTCTACCGCTACTGTTTCCTGTTCTTCCTATTCCGTTCCAGTCAGCAATGCTGGAAAGGTCAATGTCATTTTCCAAGGTTATAGTTTTTCCTGCAAAAGATTCGCCTGCGTCAACCGCATCTTGGAACGCAACCATATCCGCAGTGGTGCTTATCTTATAAACACCGTTATCGGGATCCCAAGTGTCAGTTGCAGTTTCTGCACTTACGGTCATGGGGTATGCTGCGAGCATTGAAACCAACATAACCGCAACGAGAACAAGACTCAAAATTCTTTTTCTCATAATTGTTTTTCTCCTTAAAATGTTTTTTATTTTTTACGCCCAAGCGTAATTTACAATATTAAGTCACACGGCTTTCCGCCGTTCTCTTAGCCTTCCCTTAGGGGAAGGTGGCACGAGCCTTGTGCGAGTGACGGATGAGGGTAGGATGCGAAGCATCCGTGCTCTCATTGTAAGTTACTCTGCGTAATAGCACGCTCGCCTTGCTCGCTACCCTCATCAGTCGCTTACGCGACAGCTTCCCCCCAAGGGAAGCCTTTTCTTTAAAATGTGCTTTGTTTAAAGCGATTTCATTGCATTTTTTAACGCAAATTTACTGAATTGAAATTCCCCAAAAAGCCACCGCAGGGGAGGCTTTACGCCTCCCGCAACGGTTTAATGCTTTGTATTTTTAATCAGTCTTCTTTTCTCTTGATTACAAGAGCCGCGCCCGAAGCAAGAGCTATCATTGCAACGCCTGCGATTCCGATAGAGCCGCCGCAGCCGCCCTTTGCAGCCTCGGTGTCGGTAGCAGCATCCGTATTCTCGGTTGCGCCGTCAGTGTTGGAAGAATCGTTATTATTCTCCTCGCCGCCAACGTTTTCCTCGCCTTCGTCTTCTCCTTCGTCTTCACCCTCGTCTTCGCCTTCATCTTCGCCCTCGTCCTCGCCGTCGTCAACGGTTCCGCGAAGCTCGATTACGGGAGTACCTTCGGTAGTGGTCTTCCAGATAGTTTCAAAGTCAAAATCAGCAAGAGTAGTCAAAGCTGCGTCGCCGGTAAGGTCTGCAACGGTAACCTCGGTAGCACCTGCGGTATCGGTACCGTTGATCGTTGTCGTACCCGTTACGTTCTTAACGTAGTAGTAGCCGCTTGCGGCAGTAGCATAAGGAGCACTCTGAACGGTTCCGTAAATGATACCGTATGCGCCCTCGGTTTCATTTGCAGTAGCGTCTATAACCGTATAGCAGTTGGTTATGCTTACGTTACCGGAATTTACACGTCCCATGAAAGCACCCGTATGATTTCCGCCAACGAGAGTCGCCTTAACGTAAGAGTTTACAGCAGAGAAATCCGCGCTGTTGCAGATACCGATTATACCGCCTGCGTAGTTAGACTCAACGGTTACGTTGTCAACGCCGCAGTTTTCAACGGAAACGGGACCGCCCGAAGCCGCGTGAGCCATAAATCCGCCTGCCTGCGCAGAAATTACCGTTCCGTCTATCGCGTAGCAATTCTCATAAGCTACGCCACCGTTACGGGTACGGCCGCCGAATGCACCTGCATTCATAGTTCCGTTTACGTAGAAATTCTCAATGGTTATGTTCTTTATAGTTGCGTTAGCGGCAATACCGATAAGTCCGAACAAGCCGGAGCCCCAGTCCTTATCATTAGGCGTATCGGTAGTATCAACGTACATACCGCTTATGGTGTGTCCCTTTCCGTCGAAAATTCCGTCGAATCCGCCTGCGGTCGCCCAAGTCTCATCGTCATTGGATCCGCCAATCGGAATCCAGTTGAAGATGGGAGCCGAGGTTGCCCAATCAGCCGCGTCGCCCTCGTTGATGATTATATCACAGTTGAGAGAAACGTTCTGCCAAGTGAACTTATCACCGTTAAGAAGCTCGCTGTTGTCACCGGTAGTAGGGGTATATTCCTTGTAACCGGGAAGCTTCTCGTTAGCAAAATCTGCGCCTACCTTGTAGCCGAGAACGTTATAGGTTGTGGTGTCGTAGTAAACGCCGCAAACGGTAGCATTGTCAGGAGTTCTTCCGTTTACGATAGCCGCAAGACCTGCGAGGTCCTCTGCGGAGTTAAGCTCGTACATACCGTTGCCGGCAGCCTTTCCGTCAATGTACCATTTGATGTTTGCGGTTCCGTCCCAAGTATCGGCACTTTCCTCTGCACCAACGCTTATCGCCATGGGCGCGCAAAGTCCCACAAGCATCATAATCGCAATTAAAATTGATAACAGTTTTTTCATAGCGTAAAATTTCCTCCTTTATTCGCTAATTTTTCTGTATACTCATTTTACCATATACCTCGTTTTTTGTAAATCATACATATTTGCAAACTTATGCAACGATTTTGACATTTTGCTTATTTTGTTGTTTAAATAAGCCTTTTTTGTGAAACATTTCCAACAATCTACTATTATATTTGTGAAATATTCTTGACAACTAAAAGCTCTTATGATACAATATTGACATGGAGGGCTACTATGAAAACGATTATTTTTGAAAGCTCCGCTTATCGCGGACAAATCCCCTGCCGACTTTTTATAAATTACTCCTCCGACAGACACGATTACCTCTCTAACTGGCACCACGAGTTTGAGATAATTTACATCGTTTCGGGTACGGAAACTATTTACATAGAAAACGAATGTATCGTCGCCGAGGCGGGCGATATCGTCGTCATCAACAAAAACAGAATAC
>SVQL01000059.1 GCA_015065365.1 Oscillospiraceae bacterium
TAACCCACAATTTGAGATTTACGTTTATTCCTAAAAGAGCCTCGATTTCGGCCCGTGCATTTGTGCCGATTTTTTTGAGCATCATACCGTTTTTGCCTATAACAATACCCTTGTGCGAGCTTCTTTCACAATAAATGTTTGCCTCGATATCTATAAGAGGCTTATCGCTTCTTTCAGACATAGTAACTATCTGAACACCTATTCCGTAAGGGATTTCATCTGAAAGAGCAAGCATAGCCTTTTCACGTATCATTTCGGATATTACAAATCTTTCCGGCTTGTCTGTAAGATATTCGTCAGAGTAATACGGCTCACCGCAGGGCATAAGCGATGTTATGGTGCGCATCAGCTTTGATAAATTTGTCAGACACCTTGCAGCCCGTTATTCGACCATCCTCTGTACAAAGCTCCGACACTCTGCCGCAAACAACGCGGACTCCGAGCAAACGGAGCTTTTTTACGAGAGCGCTTACTATATCTTCAGCCCTATCTGATACGGGGAAAACTCGTCTGCCTCGCTCAACCTTAAGAGCAACCCCCGCATCCTCGAAAAAGGCTTGGGTGTCGTCGGTTGAAAAGCAATTGAGCGCGCTGTATAAAAAACGTGGATTGGTGGGAACGTGGTTTAAAAACTCCCGCGAGTCGCAGGCATTTGTAACGTTACATCTTCCCTTTCCCGTAATGCGGAGCTTTTTGCCGCATCTGTCATTTCTCTCAATGAGCGTTACGTCCGCGCCAAGCTCTGCGGCTCTTATCGCCGCCATCATTCCTGCCGCTCCGCCGCCTATTACCGCTATGCGGCGAGCGCCGCCCGATACGTCAGCTGTCATACTCATCCCTGATTTTTGTCATAAACGTCATATTCGTCCCAGATCTCCTCAAGCTTGCGAAGGCGCTCGGTAAGCTCATCCTGCTTTGCGCGGGAAACCGCAACGATTATGGCGTTTATTATACTGAGCGGAGCAACGAGAGAGTCAACGAAGGACGCCATATCGCTTCGCGCCAAAAGCACTTGGCTCGCACCCTGCGCGATAGGCGACATCGAGCTGTCGGTTATTGCTATAACGCCCGCTCCGCGGTGCTTTGCGTAATCTACCGCGTTAATTATCTTCTTTGAGTATCTTGGGAAGCTTATCGCTATTATAACGTCTTCCTCGCCGATATTCAGAATTTGCTCGAACATTTCGCTTCCCGAGGTAGGCTCAAGTATCTTTACCTCGTCGAAGATCTGTCCGAGGCTGTGCCCGAGAAAGCTTGCGAGCGCGGAAGAAGAACGAACTCCTACTACGTATATGCGCCTTGCGTTTACTATTTTCTCAACCGCGCTCTCAAACGCAACTCTGTCTATTTCCTCAAGCGTGTGTCGTATCTTGTCAGAATCGGCAAGCAGCACCTTGGTAAGCACGTCTCCGTCACCTATGATATTATTCGTAACCTCAATTCTCTGAAATGAGGTAAGCTTTGTACGAACGATCTCCTGAAGCGCGTGCTGAAATTCGGGATAGCCGTCGAAGCCAAGCTCAATGGCAAAACGCACTACCGTTGATTCGGACACGTTTACTATTGCGCCGAGCTTAGCCGCAGTCATATACGCAGCCTTGTCGTAGTTATCAAGTATATATACGGAAATCAGCTTTTGTCCCTTTGAAAAGGTGGGCATTCTTTCCTTTATTTCTTTAAGCAAATTTCGTTTCATTCGTTACTCCTCAAAAGACCGTAAAAGTGCAAGCCGTAGACTGACCGCAAATATACATTTTATATTATACCTTTTTCGCACAAAAAAGTCAATGGTTTTTACATTTTTATTTACACAAAACCGTCTGCTGTATCAAAAATCGGTCTTTGCCAAAGTTTTTATGCGACATTCTGCTTCTGTGTCAAAAATAAGCTGCGATTTTTACAACTCCGACAAACTTTCGGAAATCCGTATTATGTACTTGACAATAGTTCGGAAATCATATATAATATACCTGCAAAGGAAATTTTTTGAAAGGAGAATTTATGACGCCAATCCTTACGGCAGAGCAAAGAAAATTTATACAAAGCTATCTTGAGGAATACGGCACAAGCCGTAAGCTTCTCCGCCTTGAAAGCTATGAAAATCAATTTTTGGGCGGCGCACCTTATTCTGAGCCCGATATAGACATACTCAGCGAAGCCCCGTTCGCACGCGCCAAAATGTACGGAGTACGCCACTTTATTTTGTCGATAAAGAACGGTGACGAAAAGCTATTTCTTTATTACCGCTACGTAAAGGGAGAGCCAATGGAGCGCTGCGCAGAGCTTTTAGGAGTTTCGGAACGCAGTGTTTACAGATTGCAAACCAGAGCACTCACAACGGCGTACAATCTTCTTTCCTCAGCTCAATAATACGAATAAAAAAGCAGCAGTTCGTACGTAAGCTCAGCACGAACCGCTACTTGGCTCTTATATTATAAATTTTTAGGATATTTGAAATTGTGCTCTTTCGAGTTCAGCGCGTCGAGATATTTTCTCGCCTCGCTCTTCGCCGCATCAAGGCTGAGCTCTCGAAAGTTACCGCACTCCTTCTGAGAAGCTCCGAACATCTCGCCGTCGTGCGAAATCACTTTCTCAAGCGTATCCTTTACAACGCCGAGCACCTCGTCGGGTGTTCTGTCTCGCACAAGAAGATAAAATCCCGTGCGGCAGCCCATAGGCCCAAAGTAAATAACGTCACCGCCCATATCGGAGTTTCTGACGTAGGTCGCGAACATGTGCTCAAGTGAATGCATCGTAAGATTGTCCATATAATCGCCCGCGTTCGGCTTTCTCGTGCGCAGGTCGTACGTGGTTATATCCCCGTCAATTCTCGAAACGTATATATCCTTTTCAATGTAATCGTGGTCAACAGTAAAGCTCTGTATTCTCTGCATAGTAGCACCCGCCTTTCATACGGCTATTATAATACCTATTTGCACGTTTGTCAACCTTTTTTAATATAATTGAATACGTACGCCAATTTTTGTCAATACTGTTCTTACTTGAATTTACAAATAAGGAGTTTAAAAATGAAGCTGTTTACGAAGGAAGGCAAGGGTATCGAGGCACTGAAGGGTACTGTAACCGAGCAAAATCTCAACACGGCGCTATCGGGTGAGTCACGCGCGCATCTAAAATATCAATGGTACGCGAAAAAGGCGCGGGATCAAGGACTCGTCGAGGTTTCAGAGATTTTTGAGGAGACCTCGCGCAACGAAAGCGAGCATGCTGAAATATGGTTCAGGTATCTTGCAGGAGACAATGACACACAGGGCAACGTAGAAGATGCAATCAAGGGTGAGCATCACGAATGGGAAAGCATGTACCGCCAATTTGCAGAAGACGCAAAGCGCGAGGGATTTCTTTATCTCGCAGGACTTTTTGAGCGAGTAGCGTCAATTGAAAAGGCGCACGAGGAGCGTTATCAAAAATATGCAGACGCTCTTGAAAATAAAACTCTGCTCACCTCCGATTCCGAGGAAACCAAGTGGATATGTCTCAACTGCGGCTATATCCTTACTGCCAAGGAGCCGCCTGCGGAGTGCCCCGTTTGTCAAGAAGAACGCGGATATTTCAAGAAAATGTGATTTTACGTTAAAACAATTTATATCCACAAAAAAGGGCTGATTCATTCAGCCCCTTTTTTGTGTGGAGCATCGCTCCCGAAACGCAAATAAAATTTCAATTTATAGTTCCGTCCTCAAGCGTAAACATCTTTTTCACTCTTGCGGCAAGAGCGGGATAGAGCGAAAGGTCGGGCGAGGCTGCAAGCAATGCCTTGCCCTCGTCAAAGGCGATTTTCAAAAGCTCAGCATCGTCACATAGCTCGGCAAGTCGGAATTTTACACCGCCGCTTTGCCTTACGCTCTCCTCCCCGCTGCCCTTTAAAAAGTCACCCGGACCGCGCATCAAAAGGTCTTTTTCAGCAATGTCAAAGCCGTCGTAGCAGTCCTTCATGGTCATAAGCCTTTCCTTTGCCCTGCCTTCGGTGCTTGCCGATTCCGAAACGAGCACGCAGTAGGACTTACGATTTCCTCTGCCAACGCGTCCGCGAAGCTGATGAAGCTGTGAGAGTCCAAATCTCTCGGCATTTTCTACTATCATAAGACTCGCCGCAGGGACGTTAACTCCGACCTCTATAACCGTAGTCGATACGAGTATCTGTATCTTGCCCGCCGCGAAATCTCCCATTATCGCGTCCTTCTCCTTACCCTTCATTTTTCCGTGAAGGAACGCCACACGGTACTGTGGGAACACATCTTCAAGATTTGCCGCATAGCTTACCGCAGATTTAAGAGGCGGCGACGTTCTTACCCCGCCCTCAGCATCGATCTCGTCCATAAGAAGATCAGCCTCGTCCTCAAGTCTGTCCTCAACGGCAGGACACACTATGTAGACCTGACCACCCGACTCAACCTGCTTTGAAATAAATCCGTTAAGCCTTGCGCGATAGCTTTCGTCAACCACATAGGTATCAACCCTCTGCCTTCCCTTAGGCATCTCGTCAATTCTCGACACGTCAAGATTTCCGTACATAGCCAAGGCAAGCGAGCGAGGAATAGGAGTCGCGCTCATAACGAGCATATGCGACAGCTTGTTTTTCTCCGCAAGTATCGCCCTCTGTCCGACACCGAAGCGGTGCTGCTCGTCCGCGACCACAAGACCGGCGCGAGCAAACTCAACCTCATCGGAAATAAGTGCCTGAGTGCCTATGAGGACGTCGCTCTCTCCCGACGCAATTCGTTCTCTCACCTTCCGCTTTTGTGCCGCGGTAAGCGAGCCGACAAGCAGCTCACAGCGTATTCCGAGCTTACCGAGAAGCTCTCTCAAATCGTAAAAGTGCTGTGTGGCAAGTATCTCGGTCGGCGCCATAAGAGCCGCCTGCCTGCCGCTCTTAACAGCAATATATATTGCCGCGGCGGCAACCACTGTTTTTCCGCAGCCTACGTCACCGACTACCATTCGGTTCATCGCAACTTCCCTTGACATGTCCTCGCCTATTTCGGAAATTGCACGTTTCTGCGCTCCCGTGAGCTCGTACGGAAGCAGAGCAAGCAGTTCCGATATATCCGTATCGGCGCATGGGAGTGCAGACTGCTTTTTCGAGCCCTTAGCACCCGACATATTGACTCCGAGCGCAAAATACAAAAGCTCGTCGAAAATAAGTCTTTTTTTAGCCTTCGCAAGCGCCGCAAAGCTGTCGGGCGCGTGAATCTGCCGCCTTGCGTACGATTCGACGCAAAGCGAATGTCTTATTCTTATTTCATCCGGTAACGGATCCACGTCCGCCTCGGCGTACGACGCGATTGAGAGCGCCGCCTTCATATCCTTGCTTATCTGCTTACCCGTAAGTCCCTCTGTAAGAGGATACACCGGAACGAGCGGTGGGAGTATAACCTCCTCACTGTAAAGCTCGTATGCGGGAGAGGACATTGTATATCCGTTTTTTGTTCTTCCAACCTTACCGTAGAATCTGAATTCCGCGCCGATCGGGAACGCATTTTTCAAAAAATCCTGATTAAAATAGGTTATCTCGCATGAGCCGCTTTCGTCGTACGCGCGAAACTTCAAAAGAGTCATTCGCTTTTTGAGTCTTGCGATTTTCGGTTGAGTCGCAACGGTAAGCAAAACGGAGGCTTTTGAATCCTCGGAAGTATCTGCGAGCAGGCGTACGTCGCCCCTATTTTCGTATCCTCTCGGATAGTGCTCGATAAGATCTCCCACCGTACGTATTCCGATTTTAGCATACGCCGCCGCACGTACCGCACCAACACCGTACAGCTTTTTTACGTCAATATCAAGCTCGGACATATTTTCCTCCGTTTAAAAAATTCAATCATATTACTTTAAATTATACTCCCACATTACCCCATCTGTCAAGCATTAATCGTCAACATCACCAAAAATCACATTCAAATAACAAAAAAATCAACAAAGCCTCATTTTAGATATTGACAACTCGTACGATTTGAGTTATAATATTATGTGAATGATTGTTTTTGGAGGTTTATACCAATATGAAAAAAATTCTGGCGATTGTTTTGGTTGCCGTCATGGCTTTGAGCATATCCGCTTGCTCAGGCTCAGACGCTCAAATTGATATTAACGCTGCGGCCGGTGCCGGTGCAGGACAAACCAATCTCGTATATGAAGATTTCATTTACGCCGTAAACGAATTTGGCGACTACGAGATCACGGGATATACTTATACGGGCGCTATTGATAAGGCAGTCGTAATTCCCAACGACATCGGAGGAAGACCCGTAACGGGAATAGGCGTTGCCGCATTCAAATCCGTAACCACGATGACTTCTCTCACTCTCCCCACTTCTCTTGAATACATATCCTCGTCCGCATTCTACGGATGTAATATACTCAAGAGTGTAGAGATTCCCGCTACTGTAACCACTATCGGTGATAACGCTTTCTGGGGTTGCACCAAGCTCGAAACATTTACCGTTGCTGAGAGCCCTGCTCTCGAGACTATCGGTAGCAACGCATTCTACGGCTGTACCGCACTCAAGACCGTGGCTCTTTCTTCAAAGCTTACCGCTGTATCCTCCGCAACCTTCTTCGGTTGCAGCGAGCTTACCGCAATCACGCTTCCCGCAACAGTAAAGACCATTGAGAACAATGCGTTCTACGGTTGTGCAAAGCTTGAGACCGTTACCTTTTCCGAGGGCTCCGCGCTCAAGTCTATCGACGTTAGCGCGTTCTCCGGTTGCTCTGCACTTAAAAACGTAACTTTTCCCAATGCACTTGAGTTCATTGGAGAGAACGCGTTCCTCGGTTGCACCGCATTTACCGATATCGTTATTCCCAAGTCCGTTACGAGAATTGGAACGGGCGCATTCGGAAACTGCTCGTCACTCCAGAAGGTTACCTTCCTTAACGACAATACCGCAATCGGAAGCACCGAAAAGGATACTCAAGGCAATACCGTAGTAGTTGACCCCGATGCGCGTCTGTTCGTAAACTGCAAGGCTTTGACCTTGGTTGCCCCCGAAGGATCTAATGCTGCAAAGTACGCAACGATCACGGGTATCCCCTGCGAAGCCCCCGCGACCTCTAACTGATTAAATTTTAAATAAATGATACGCAAAAAACGCCGTTGCTGTTTAACAGCAACGGCGTTTTTTTGTGGAGCTGTAAATATTTCTGTAAAAAAATGCAAAACATTATATTACTATGTTATCTGTATCATAATCGACTCTCCTTTGCCAAGTTACACCGCAATATATACAAAGTTTCAAAAAATCGTTGACAACTCAACAAAAATGTGGTATTATATAATTGCATAATAATGTAAAGGAGGTAAATATAGGTGGAGCAGGATAGATTGGATGAATTTTCTGCGCTAATGGCGAATGCATCAAAAAGCATTACAAAGCTAAAAAATAAATATATGTCGAGCTATGGACTCAGCAGCACCCATACGATGTGTATTCGCAAGCTTTATTCTGCCCCTAACGGACTCACAAGAACGCAAATATCCCAAAAATGCGAGCTTGATAAATCTCAAATATCAAGAATAATAAACGAGCTTTCCGAAAAAGGCTACGTTTGGGAAGGACCTGCGCGTTCAAATTACAAAAAAAGAGTAATGCTCACCGATGACGGAAGGCGCATCGCTGCTGAAATCAACAGCATCGTGCTAAATATAAATAAGAACGTCAGCGGTCAAATTTCACAAGAAGATATAACAACGTTTTATAAAGTGTTCGGAGAAATATGTGAAAACCTCAAAAGCTCCGAGGACCAATGCTGATCCCCCATACTGTTTTTACAGAGAAAGGAATTTATTATGGCAAAAAATAACGATGGCAAAAAGCAAATAAAGGCTATAACCTCTCCTAAAACCCCCAGAAAATACGAGAGAGTTATGGATGCCTATGACCTCTGCCGCATTCTTGCAAAGCACGGCGACAGAACTGCGTTCACCTACTACAATAAAAATAAACAAATTTACAGCATATCATACGTAAGATTTTACAACAGAATAGTTAGAACCGCCGCAGGTCTTACCAAATACGGTCTTGCAGGAAAAAAGGTCGCTATAATCGGAGAAACCTCGGTTGCATGGCTTGCAACCTACCTCGCAGTACTCGTCACGGGCGGCGTTGCCATTCCCATGGACAAGGAGCTTGAAATAAACTCAATCATCGGTCTTCTCAACAGCGTTGACGCTGACGCAATAGTTTATTCCGATCATTTCAACGGAAAATTCACCGATGAGATCAAGGAAAAATCCTGCATAAGCACCTTTATTCCCGTTGACCCCACAGACGAGGAGCTTGCGCATTCAAAAACGGTTGCTTACCGAAAGCTCCGCGCAGACGGAAAAGCAGACGTTGACGCGGGCAGATTCAGCCTCTCTCCCGTAGCAGACAGAGAAAAAATGGCTGAAATGCTCTTTACTTCGGGAACTACGGGAACGAGCAAGTGCGTAATGCTCTCTCAGAAAAATATTTTCTCGGTCGTCACTTCGGCGTGTGAGACGGTAGACTTTGGTCCTGATGACGTTATCGTTTCCGTTCTCCCCATACACCACACCTACGAGCTTGCAGTTATGCTCGCAGAGCTTGACTACGGCGCGCAGATATGCATAAACGATTCCTTGACGAAGGTACTCAAGAACTTCCAGCTCTTTAAGCCCACAGGTCTCGTTCTTGTTCCCCTTTTCGTCTACACGATGTATAAGAGGATCTGGGCGGAAGCAAAGAAAACCGGGCAGGAAAACAAGCTGAAGCTTGGAATCAACTCCTCTCGCGCACTCAGAAGAATGGGAATAGATAAGCGCGAGGCTCTGTTCGGAGAGGTTACAAAGGCTTTCGGCGGCAGACTCAAGAAGATAATCTGCGGCGGCGCGGCGCTCAATCCCAGAATGATAGAATTTTTCGACGATATCGGTATCTCAATATACGAGGGCTTCGGTATTACGGAATGTGCTCCCCTTACCTTCGTTACGCCCTACTATGCCCGTAAAATAGGCTCGGTAGGCCCCGCTGTTCCCTGCTGTCAGGGCCGTATAGACGGTTCGGGTATTGGATCTCACGGCTATATCGAGGGTGAAATACAGATCAAGGGTGACAACGTAATGCTTGGTTACTACAATAATTCCGAGGCAACCGAGGCAGCTTTCACTGAGGACGGATGGTTCCGTACGGGCGATATGGGATATATGGACGACGACGGATATTTCTACGTCACGGGGCGCCTCAAGTCGGTTATCGTCCTGGAAAACGGCAAAAATATTTTCCCTGAGGAAATCGAAGAATATCTTTCCAATATAGAATACGTTGCGGAATCCGTAGTCGTGGGCAGACAATGCGGCTCTACGGTAAATCTCGTCGCCATAGTTTACCCAGACCTTACAAAATTCTCGCGTGATGCTACGGCAAACGAGATATACGCCATAGTGGAAAAGGCAGTACACCAGCTCAACCACAAGCTTCCCTCCCACAAGCAAATAAAGAAAATCGAAATTCGCGAAAAGGAATTCGAAAAAACAACCTCTAAAAAGATTAAACGCCATCTTGTAAAATAAACACGATTGAAAGGAATTGAAATTAATGCGTGAATATGTAATTTTTTCGGACTCCGGAACGGATATTTCTCCCATAAAGGCAAAAGAGCTTGGAGTCGAGATCGTTGACCTCTTGGTCATAATGAACGAGGAAACGAAATTCAACCGCGAGGTTGATCCCAAGGAGTTTTACGCTTATCTCCGCAACAAGGGAATGGCGACTACCTCTGCCGTAAATTTAGAGGGCTTTACAGAGGCTATGGAGCCCACTGTCAAAGAAGGTAAGGATATTCTCTACCTCGGATTTTCCTCAGGTCTTTCCACAACGTACAATGCAGGAAAGCTTGCCGCTGAGGAGCTTTCCCAAAAGTATCCCGATGCAAAGATATACACGGTCGATACCCTTTGCGCATCATTGGGTCAGGGCTTGCTCGTGTACCTCGCTGCCAAGAAAAAGGCAGAGGGCGCAACCATTGACGAGCTTCGTGACTATATTGAATCCATCAAGCTCAAGCTCTGTCATTGGTTTACCGTTGACGACCTCATGTTCTTAAAGCGCGGTGGCAGAGTCGGCGCGGCATCTGCCGCTGTCGGAACGGTGCTCGGAATAAAGCCCGTTATGCACGTTGACAACGAGGGACACCTCATCAAGCGCGGAACCGCAAGAGGCAGAAAGAATTCTCTTGACGCAATATTTGAAAAGATGAAGAGCTCCGTAACCGACACCTCGGTAATGTGGATATGCCACGGCGACTGCATTGAGGATGCGGAATACTTAGCAGCAAGAGCAAAGAAAGAACTTGGCGTAAAGGAAATATTTATAGACTATACCGGAGTTGTAATCGGTTGCCACTCGGGCCCCGGTACGCTCGCTATCTTCTATCTTGGAAATGAGAGGTAAAACTTATGAAGCTTGACGGACCATCACTGTACGCCTTGTTTATATCCGCGGCAAACGCGCTCGATAACAACAAGACGGCAATAAACAATATGAACGTATTTCCCGTTCCGGACGGAGATACGGGTATCAACATGTCGCTCACGCTCGACGCCGTAAGAAAGCTTGACGACGATTTTGCGCAGAAAAACGTGTCCGATCTGTCTAAAAAGATCGCCTCGCTTATCCTACGCGCCGCAAGAGGAAACTCAGGCGCAATACTTTCCCTTTTCTTCCGCGGAATGTCCAAGGCATTCGCAAACTGCGAGGAGGCTGATACCTCCGACGTTGCAAGAGCGTTCAAAAAGGGTACGGAGGAAGCTTACAGAGCCGTTATGAACCCCACCGAGGGAACTATACTTACTGTAATGCGCCGTTGCTCCGAGGAGGCTGAAAGAGCTGTTGCCGAGGGCAAGTTTGCACGCGACGACGTTCGTGGCTTGTTTGCTTATATTGTTGATATCGGCGAGGACGCGCTCTCGCATACTCCCGATCAGCTGCCTATCCTCAAAGAGGTAAATGTCGTTGACGCAGGCGGATACGGATTTATGACCGCCCTCAACGGAATGCTCTCTGCGCTCAATAACGCACCCGTAGAAAGAATAGATGACACCGACGAGGTCGCAGAGGCAGATTTTTCAAGCTTCGATACGGAGTCTATAACCTTCCCTTACTGTACCGAGTGTATCGTTGAAAAATACGAGCAGTTCGTAGGAGAAGGACACGCAGAGGCTTTTCACAAGCTCGTTGGTAAGATCGGCGACAGCGTAGTTTTTGTCGAGGACGAATCGATTATTAAGGTTCACGTCCACACCGACCGCCCCGGCAAGGTCCTTGAAAAGGCGTGTGAGTTCGGTATGCTTGCAACCGTAAAGATTGAAAATATGCGCAATCAGCACTCCGCTATCGTTTCCGATAAGCAGGATAAGAAGGAAGAACCCAAGCCCATAAAGGCAGCGCCCGAAAAGCCCTTCGGCTTCGTCAGCGTTTGCATGGGCAACGGAATTCGCGAAACCTTCATTGACCTCGGTGTAGATAACGTCATATTCGGCGGTCAGACAATGAACCCCTCCACTCAGGATATTATCGACGGAGTAAACGCAACCCCCGCTGAAAACGTGTTTATTCTTCCCAATAATAAGAATATTTATCTTGTTGCCGTTCAGGCATCAAAGCTTATTAAGGATAAGAAGGTTATAGTTCTCGCAACGCGCAGTGTTCCACAAGGAATTTGCGCTATGCTTGCGTTTGATCCCGACGGCGACGTTGAGTCCAACACCGCCGCCATGGAGGAAGCGCTTTCAAACGTAACGAGTATGTCCGTTACACACGCGGTAAGAGATACCACTATTGACGGCGAGCATATCGAAAACGGTCAGATGATCGGAATGATTGACGGAAATATAGCGTACGTTGCAAATACTCCCGCAGAGTGCCTCGAAAAGCTCTCAGCCGAGATGGGCGGAGCTTCGTATATCACACTGTTCTGCGGCGAGGAGGTTGACGAAGACGGTCAAGCAAAGGCTACCGAAATCATCAAGTCCGCTGTTCCCTCAGCCGAGGTAGTAGTTATCAACGGCGGTCAGCCGATATATAGCTATATCATTTCGGTTGAAAAGTAATTGAATTAAAAAGGGGCTGTCACATTTGGCAAGACCGAAAAAGTCCGATAATAAATAAAAAAACGCCCATTTACATTGAAGTTTTGTAAATGAGACAGAAATATGTGGAAATTCTACGAATTTCTTCAATTTTAATGGACTTTTTCTACCGCCGTTTTCGAGGCTCGACGTACACTTGTACGCCTTACGCCTCGAATAACGACGCTTCTTGCTCAAATCTGCCTATCCCCTAAACACGGGGTGTCTCAAATTTGCATTTGAGACACCCCGATTTTTTGACACGGAGTTCCGCAAATGAGTCAAATTCATTTTTATGCTTTTTGGTAAAAGGTCTTGAAAAATTTGCCGTTTTGTGATATAATAATTAAGTCGTATGTTCAATTTGCCAAAAACGGTAAGGAGGTGTGACTGTGCAATATACGTATGCGGCAATATTTTTGCTTTCACTTGTGCTGATACCGCTGTATTTTGCGTTTGTTCGCAAGAAGCAGAGCGAGCCGTGGCTGTTATTTTTGTTCGCTTGCGTAGCAGTAGTCAACCTCGGCTATACCTTGATTGCATTCTCCCCGACGGTTGAGCTTGCGCTGCTTTCAAACAAGATAGCATATCTCGGTCAGGTATTCGTGCCTTTGTGTATGTTTATGCTGATCTCAAAGCTCTGCGGATACACCTACAAGAAATGGGTGCATGGCGTGTTGATCGGTGCGGCGGTAATTATGTTCGCCATCATCTGCACCACGGGCTATCTCGATTGGTACTATACAAGCGCAACGATAGAGAAGGTTGACGGAGCAACCGTTCTCCATAAGGAATACGGAGTTTTGCACCCGATAAACCTCATATACATTATTCTTTATTTCGTCGGAATGATAACCGTAATCGGTTTATCGCTCGGTCAACATAAGA
>SVQL01000060.1 GCA_015065365.1 Oscillospiraceae bacterium
TGCACGGTGGTTCTCGAGAATCGTCGTAGCAGTCTTCTGCATTGCGGGGAATCCGCTTCTGGTCAGCTGGTTCGCATAAATAACGACGTTTACACCCCTCTGCTTGAACTCCTGCTCGGTGACCGCGTTGAACGAGGTGGGGACTACGACGATAGGCGTCGCCTGATTCTTCTCGCGGAATTTCTCAACAAATTCGAAGATCTCCGCAGGATCTTTCTTGCGGCTGTGTATCATGATCGCGTCGGCACCTGCTCCCGAGAACGCAAAGGCTCTTTCAAGCGCGTCCTCCATTCCTCTCTCGAGAATAAGCGACTCGATTCGCGCACAGATCATAAATTCCTTCGTCTTCTGTGCCTTCTTACCTGCCTTTATCTTCTCACAGAAATTCTCAATACTGTCCTGAGTCTGCTGAACCTCTGTACCGAAGAGCGAGTTCTTTTTAAGTCCCGTTTTGTCCTCGATGATGACCATAGAAACGCCCATTCTTTCAAGGGTCTTTACGGTATAAACAAAGTGCTCGGTAAGTCCGCCCGTGTCGCCGTCGAAAATGATCGGCTTTGTGGTGACTTCCATAATGTCGTCGATCGTACGGAAACGAGAAGTCATATCAACGAGCTCGATGTCGGGCTTACCCTTTGCGGTACTGTCACAAAGCGAGGATACCCACATAGCGTCGAACTGATAGGTCTTGCCATCCTGAAGTACCTTGGTGTTTTCAACGATAAGTCCCGTAATTCCGCTATGTGCCTCCATTGCGGTAACGAGACCCTTCATCCCGATGAGCTTCTTCAGTCTGCCGCGGCGCATATCGGGCATAGAAAGCTTTGCTCTCGAGAGCTTTTCCATCTCAAGATACGTGTCGGTCTTGGAATAGGGGTACTCTACCAGCTTGCCGCCGTATTCCCCAAGAAGCTCCACGACCTCATCGCGAATGGGTCGCTGGAAGCCCTCGCGCCAATCGTCACCGTGAACCACGTAAGCGGGCTTCAATGCCTTGATGTTCTCGGCATAGCTGAGCTCCTTCTGCTCGATAACCATAGCTACGCCGCTGATATTTTCAACGAGAGATTTTCTCTCCGCATAAGGCATAAGCGGAAAACGCTTGTAGGACGCGACCGCCTCATCGGAAAGAACGCCGATGACAAGTTTGCCAAGCTTCTGCGCTTTTTTGATAATAGCGATGTGACCCGAGTGGATCATATCGGTAGAAAAGCACATATAAACGATTCTGTTTTCAAGCTCTGCGATCTGCTTGTATACTACCGCTAGATCCTCGGGCGTGTCGATCTCTCCGCAGAGAGCATCCTTCACGTCGAGAGGATAGATAAGGCACTTGTCCGAAACCTTATTGAATGCGTTTTCGGCGTAGCACTTGCGGTCGTCGTTTTCACAGAAGGCGCAGATCTCGTCGAGCCATACGTTCCAATCGTTCTTACAAAGCTTGTATAGGGGCTGTGCTGCCATAGCGTCGGTAAAGAATTCAATACCAACAGCCTTGACTCTTCCCTCCCCTATTACTGCCTTGAAATCCTTTTCGGGCAGAGGCAAAGTGGAGCTGACTGTCATGCAGCTCACATCACTTGCGATAACCTTGTCAAAGACCTCGGATTCGAAAACAAGGTCGCCGTGCATCAGCACGATATCCTCGTCGCGAAGATGATCCTTTGCGCAATAGATCGAATAGATGTAGTTTGTCTTGTCGTAGACAGGGTTATTGACAAAGGTGTAGTTCAACTGAAGATTCAACGAGTGACAATAGTTTACGAGTATCTCGTCGAAATATCCCGTGGTCATGACTACTTCTTTTATTCCCGCTTCTGCAACCAGCTTAAGCTGGCGTGAAAGTATGGTATCCCTTGCCGATATTTCCGTCATACACTTGGGGTGTTCGCTTGTCAGCACACCCATTCTGTGTCCGAGTCCGGAGTTAAGTATTAAAGCTTTCATTTTGTGTTCCTCTAAAATATTTATATGTTTTTATTTTGCTCCACATAGGAAAGATACGTGGTATAAAGTGTTTTCTGCGTTTCGTTTTTTAAGTCGGGCTTCTGCCCCTCTTTCACAGTAGCCTGAAAAGAAATTAACGTATCCGCAAGTTGTCCAAGGGTAATTTGGTGTGTTTTCCTTACTCTAAAAATACCATCGTCATCAGGGGTGGCTGTTCCCTCGATCTGCGTGACAAAGGAATCTATAACATCATCGATATAATGGAAGTACATCATATGATTTGTATCGTTAACAGTAATAGGCAATTCTAAAGCTAAATTGTTACAGAACGTTGCAACCACCGAATGATGATTGGGGGTAGCCCAACGCCCATATACGTTGCTTAAGCGATAAACTATCGCCCGTGCACCTGTTTCTGCCCCGTATGCTTTCAAATCTGCCTCTGCCGCCAATTTACTGTTGCCATAATCCGTCCCATTTGTTGCCTGAATCGAAGACGTATACAAAACCGGACAACGATTGTTATGATTTTTCAATAAATCCAACAGATCGTCGAAAAATACGTGATTTACTTTTTCAAATTCGCTCGCATCCTTAGGTCTATGTACCGCAGCAAAATTGAATACAAAATCACAGTCCGCCGTGTACCTTTCCAAGTCGCTAAAAGGAGTATCCAAATCGTAAGAATATATTGTATACTTGCCCTTATACTCATTCAATCGAGCTATTAAATTTTTTCCTAAGAAGCCGTACGCTCCTGTAATTAAAATTTTCATTTTATTTCCTCATCGCATTGATTTTTAGTCTTTATACCAGTTCTCTTTTATCGGATATGCCTTACTACAAGGACCTTCCTTGTATAATTCGCAATTACCCGTTTTTAACAGTAAATCTATCAATGCTACCATCCTTTTATACGATTTTGCAGGATTCCACTCATTACTCATCTTGTCATAAGCTTTTCTTGCTATTCTTTCGCGTTCGGCTTTATTATCTACAAGGAATTTTACCTTTTGGTACAAAGCTTCAACGTCGCCGTTTTTATAGATTAATCCGTCTACCTTATCTTCAATCAAGAAATTTGTCGAGCCGGCGGCATGATTTGCTACACAAGCACAAGCACTATTCATACACTCGTTCAACGTAGCGCCCCAACCCTCCCCAAAGTCGCTTGTAAACATAAAAATGTTCGCCTTATCCATTTCAGCACGGGTTTCATCTATCTTACACGTTCCCTTGAAATGAATGAACTCTTCGGCGCCCAACTTGGCAACCAAAGCTTTTAATTTCTGCTCTTCTTCTCCCGAGCCAATAATGGTCAATCGAGGAGCATAACCCTCGTTCTTCAATCTTGCCACAACTCGAATTGCATCGTCGCAATGCTTCAAAGCAACCAATCTTCCAACCCAAACAAATTTCAAGCCATCTTCGGGTTTACCTGCCATCAATGCATCAATATCCTGTTCGCGTATCTCGATCTGATATCCCCATTTATACATTTTGTTTCGGAAAGCTCCAACTCGGTTAAAGTCCAACGCTGCGTATGAGCTTGCACAAAGCAAATGGAAATTGCTGTTCCTAGAAGGATTGACAAATCGCTTTCGCACCTTCGTCATCGTTATGGGATTGAAATATCTGTAAAATCCTTTTTTAAACATTCTTTCCGAATAATAAATAGTTAATTTATTCTCGGAAATTCGCTTCTGGATATAATCAAGCGATACACCGCCAAAAATGACCACGTCCGCTTCGTCACATAGTTTCTTGGCTTCATCTTCTTTACCGATCGCATTGAAAATATACGGTCTGGTTTCAAGGCACCCTATTCCCGCACGGTTTTTATCCAATTCGGTTGTTTCGATAAATATAAAATTCTCGCCGTACTCACTATATAATCCATCGCATAATGGGCGAACAACATGTTCGCACGTATTGGCAATATATACAACTTTCATAATCTTTCCTATTTTCTATAATTATTTAAAAATCTTCTTTTTTAATTTGTATAAAACTGTTTTGAGCGAATCCCGTTTTACACCGCCGTACTTTTTAAGTAGGGGCTTTACTCCGTTCTTTTCATATTCCGTCCAGAATTCGTCGCGCGTTTGCGGACGACCTGTAGGACGAGAGAGCTGCGGCTGATTTGCAATTTCAACACTTCCCTCAATTCTCTCACCCTTAACTTGTCCGAAAAGATCTCTGCCCTTTTGCGTATTGACAAGTATCATCGACACACCGAGCGCGTCCTCGAAGCTTTTGTCTAGATTTTCTAATCCCCAATAGTCGCTGATGGTGAGATCTCCTACACGGCTTTTTGAGGTATAGGGGCAATTATAGCAGCTTTCACGTGTGATATTGTCCGAATAATAAACGTTCATAAAGCCGCAAAGCTTTTTGTCGTTCTTCAACTCCTGACCGTTTGCCAATTTAGCATAGCAGGAGCTTCCGCGCCACGATATCTTCTTGCTGCGGAATTTGTAATCGACCACCTTACTGCCGTATTCCTTTTCAAGCCATTTCATATATGCCTGATAGAATGCGGGAGAAGGCACTCCGTGACAGATGATGTCCACGGAAATAAAGTTTTCATCCGGCAGTTTTTTGATTTTTATAAAGCGCTTAACGCCGTCGACCTGACAAGGTGTACCCGAAAAAAGTACTTTTCTTCCCTGCTTCAGATCATTTTCGATCTGTGCATAGCAGGCGGTCATATCGCTTTGTATATATTTGGTTCCCTGCATTTTTGCAAGATCGTCAGACGACTCCCCGCGAATATGTGCTACGGAAAAGTCATCGGTCTGCGCAGCGCCGTAAAAAACGCCATTCTGTGCTATAACCGCTTCGGCAAGCGCCGCAAAGGCGCCACCCGAGGTGCTGTTTTTTCGCAACTCGTCGTTCGCCTTAAACGCGTATACCTCGGTAGCGTCCTGATTCTTTTCAGCCTCGTTTAAGGCGGGGCAAACCTTTTGACACATACCGCAATTGACACATTTATTCTGATCGATCATTGCGATCTGAAATCCTTCGGTCGTTCTTGTCAGCCTGATTGCGTCAAGCTTGCAGACCGACGCACAAGCACCACAGCTTACGCAGGAATTACCTGCAAGCTCTTTTTTGTCGGACTTCAATGCCTTGTCTAAAAATGCCTTTGAAAAGCTTACGTATTCACTTAAAAGCTTTTTGCTCTCTGAGTAGTCGATAGGATCGAAATCCTTGTCTATTTTTTCGGACACCAAGCGATTTGAGAGCCCCACCTTGCCAAGCAAGTTGGTTATACGCGAGCCGCCGTGTTTATTATCAACGATATAGAAATCCTTTTCAAAGATCAAAGAGAACGCGGTGCCGTGGAATGAATTTGTAAACACGTTTTTCGCATACTTGAAGCAGCTCAAAAATTCGGACGGACCGTACGTCACTATCTGTTTGTGTGTGGCGTGCTTATACTTTGCGGAACAGATCTCTATCAATTCTATGCCGTGTTTGTCGGCGTAATCTTTTGCTATCGCCGTCAGATCCTCGTTATGTACGACGCTGTATAGAAGAACGTAGTCCTTTTTGATCAAACGCTTTGATGATACTTCTTCATAATCCGACTTATCCAATAAGAACACAGGGTCGCATACGAGTTCAACTTCTCTTTCGGTAAGGGCTGAAAGATATTGTGCAGCATCTTCCTCGCGAACTGAGCAATAGTCCAATTCTGAAACAAGACGTTTTACCTCTTTCTCTTCTTTAGGTTGAAATGCGATCTTTCCCATGCTGGCCGCATAAGAGATGCGTTTTTTTACACCTTGGATATCTCCAAAGTAAACGTAATTTATTCCCTCGGTAATACCGATATTCCATACCTGGTCACTACCGCAAATAACAGCGTCTAAACCGAACTCTTCACAATCGTGGGCAGTTCTATATTTAGGAGTAGCTTTTATATACTTTTTTCGGAAGGTTTTAAATGCCTCTATCCTTTTGCTTTTCCAACCTGCTGAAAGCATCAAAGCTGCTCCTAATTTGATTTTTCTTTTAAAAGTCTTGTTTTTCTCATTTGACCAGGACTTATATAGCCATGGTAGCAGACGTCCACTTGCAGAATAATAATCCAACACATAGGTATCGTATCCTATGGAATTTACATACTTACAGGTAGCAAATGCCTGTAAATTCGCTCCATAGTTTGTATTTACATATATTGTTGCTATTCCGATCTTTTGCGGCATTATCTTCACACCACCTTCAAGTTAATTCATTATTTCAGTTTCTCTCTGATCATGCTGGTAGAGACCTCCTTGGTATAAGGAAGAAAAGAAATTTCTATTGGAAGATTTTGTTCTTTAAACTCTCTTTCCGTAGTTATAAATCTCTCCGTGTTTTTCCAATCATCTCCAACGAACAATACGTTATATCCAAAGTCATTATACGCTTTTACTTTGTCGATCGTAGTCTTGGTATCAATAATATGTACTTCGTCAACACATTTTAACGCAGCCACGATCCTTGCTCTATCATTCTCATTTATAACGGGCTCTTTGTTTTTTATTTCTCTCACGTATTCATCGTCGCAAACACCCACGATTAAATAATCACACGCACTTTTGCATCGTTCAAACAGATTTAAGTGCCCAACGTGAAATAAGTCGTAAACACCGCAAGTATATCCTATTTTTTTCATTCGTTATCCTCCTTATAGTAAGCGGTATACAGATGCTCCGCTACCTGATTTTCAATAGGGGGCAGTTTCATATAGTCACCATATAAACTCGTTAATATTTCATGATATCCAGACGGAGCATTCAACAAATGCCCCTCAAACTCCACCTCAACAGTACCGGAGAAGCAAGTTTTTAATACGCGATTTTTCTTACTGTTCCAACACGACTCAAGAGCCCCCACGTATAAACATTCATCGTAGGGATATTTCGCATGCTCCTTTGCCGTCTTCTTTAGAAATCTTTTCTTGGATAAATAACATCCCCACAACACTTTTTTTATCAGAATTCTTATCAAATTTCTGTGATTTTTTACGGTTTTTAGTTTCAGTCTTTGATAAAAGTGTGCCGTATATAATCTATTCATTTTTTTATACCAAGCATCATACTCTTCCGAGTCTGAGGGCATTCCGTCTATCGGGAAAACGTCTATATCTATCATCGCACCCTTATACGCATATTCGGGTTCTATTTTGACTGTATTTTTATTTCCAATTTTTAAAATCGATTGTGAAGCTTCCTTAGAATACGGACTCACTGCCACATAAGGCGTTTCCTTCATTTCATCGTTAAACAATTCCATCAAACGATTGTAATCCTCTCTGGGCATCACGATATCAATATCATCGTCCCAAGGAATAAATCCTTTGTGTCGTATCGCGCCTATTAACGTGCCGTAAGCTAAGTAATATTTTAAGCCATGCTTTTCGCAAAACTCCGCTACATTTAATAACACGTCTAATTCTATTGCCTTTATTTCGTCCATATTAAGATTTTTCATTTTCAATCTCCTTTTTTTTCATAGACTTAAAAAGTTTGATAATTTTCTTATGGAAAATAACAATCAAGCTAAAGATAACAGCTAACAAACCTATCCTTGCCCAGAAGTTATACGTAAATATCATGCTGTATACCGCAAAGCCAAGATATACGACTATTATCGCAAAAAACGCTTTCAGGTCTATGATCTCCTTTAAACGCTTTTCATAGTGCTTTACGACGAAATAATACGAGATCATTTGGATCGCAGCGCACAGAAGCGTCGTATATCCTGCGGCTATATATCCAAAATATTTAATTCCAAAGTAATTTGTCACAAGATTAACTACGGCACAGCAGATCGTTATCACCGACATCTGCCATGTTTTTTCGTAGTAAAACATAATATTGCCCACAATGCCGTAAATGAAGGAGAACAAAGTTGCCATTGTAAGCGGAGGGATAAACCAGACGGCATCGAGATACTCTTTTGTTGCAAATATTAATATTCCCTCTCTTGCAAAGAGCATAACTCCGATACAAACCACCGCCACCAAAGCCGTGCAGCCCGAAATCGTGTTTTTCAAACCCTTATAATTCTTTGCCTTGATCGATTGCAGGGTGTACGGAATCAGGGCATAATTGATTGCTTGAGTTATTATGCTCATCAGACCCGTAATACTGTGAGCAATGCCGTAAATGCCCGCTTGAGCAGTACCAACCATTGCATTTATCATCAGCTTATCGCTGGAATGCAACAAATTTGACGATAAATAGTGCGGAATCAGCGGCAGGTTAAACTTTAAAGCATAGCCCCAATATTTTCCGCTGTAAACCTTCTTGCCCTGTACATAGCTATAGACACACAAAACAAGACCAAATACTATTCCAAGCACACCAGCGCCAATGATCTTTGCATAAGCCGCCTGATTGGGAAAGAGCAAAATCGCGATAATTGCGATAGTAGGACTTAGCAGGGCGTTTGCAAACGTATATGCTATTACACTCTTATAGTCGTATAGGAAGCGCCTGCGCATCAGCCAGAAGGAGATGACCGCATTCGTAAAGGTCTGCACCCACATAAAAAGTAGATACGCCGTATTCAGCTCAAAGACCTGCGGAACGTAAATATTGAATATTATTCCCGCGGTATAAACCAGTAAGGACGCTACAAACGTCAAGGAGATCATCGAAGACGTATACGCTTTGATATCGTCCTCATATTTTGTCTGAGCGACGTTATAAACTCCGCCCGCCAAAGAAAGCGTTGCAAAAATGCTGATAACGCCTTCCCAGGAAACGAACACACTGGTCGCGCCGTAGTCCTCGACCGCCATCAGTCTCGTAAAAATAGGAGTCGTTATAAACGACATTCCCTTCAAGGCAACGTTGGAAATAACGAACCAGACCGACGCCTTTGCCGCGGGAGAGAGATTATTCAATTGTTTAAATAACGACTTAATTTTCCTTATCATTTTTCAAAGCACTTCTCTATTTCTTCGATGATCTGTCGGTTATTGGAAAGTCCGTTTACCGGTGCTTGTCCCATTTGCAAGCGAGCGTCTGGATCATCAAGAAAATATTTTACTCCACGATATATATCATCCGGCGTTCTTTCTATAATAACGCCATTCTTTTTGTCTGTGATCATTTCAAAATTGCTTGGGATATTTGTTACAACAACGGCTTTTTTGAAATATTTTTCCTCAAAAACCGCTACCGAATAGCCTTCGTAGCTTGAAGGCTGAACGCAAATATCCGCGCTATTCATATACGTATAGGGATTTGCACAATTCCCAAGCAAGATAAAATGATCCTTCAGATCGTATTTTTCAATTTCAGCTTCGATCTCTGCGCGATAATCGCCTTCGCCCGCCACGTACCACTTGATCTTATAGCCTTCGTCTATCAAGCGTTTGCAGGGCTCTACGCAAAGGTGAAATCCCTTTAACTCAACCAATCTGCCGACCGACAGAATTTTGATCTCATCGCCTGACATTTTGTTGGGCTCCTGCGCCAAACGGTTGACCTCATCATAATTCAACAGACTCGGCAGGATGATACATTTGAATTTGTTTTCAAATGCAGGATACACTTCCTTTAAATTCCGTAAGGAATTCTGCGATACGGTGATCACGGAATCAAGCTTTTCGAATGCACTTTCGTCAAGCTTTTTATTGTTGTTGATCTTCTTGATATCGGTATGTATCCAGCCAAGCTTGACGTCGGCACTCACGCAGTCGGCAACGTAGTAGCATGCCGAGCCCTCCTCAAATCCGATGGCAACGTCATAATGCTTGTCGAGCTTAAGCATAGTTTTTTTCATATTATTCCAATCGCCAGCGGTGAATTTTTTGCTCCCCAAGCGAATGCGAACAAAACGACCGACTCGGTACAGTGTCAATCCATACTTTCCCTTTTTCAAAAGTGTTTTAACGCTACTGCCGAATGAACGGTTGTATACGTCTGCATAAAACGGAGAATCGGGTAAGAGATTGACGTTTTTATTTAATTTCGGCAGCAAATCTCTGCCCTCGTTGAAAAGGTACAGATCCACATCGTACTTTTCATAATCGAAATTATCGCAAAGATTGATCAAGCATTTTTCCAAGCCGCCCGTTGCAAGACTGCTTGAAACGATTAATATTTTCTTTTTCATTACGCACTTACGCCTTATTTATTCGTTTTGTATATTTCAAGCGATAAAGGAACTTAAACACTCCATATAAGTTATGTGTAACTATAACAAATCGCTTTTTATCCCCGGGATAAGTGGGCAAGAAATACCGTTTATATTTCTTAACCTCACAAATACTGTTTTTGATATCCCTCTTATACTTTTTTTCGTTGGTATTCAACAAGCATTGCAGCATCGCAATATTCGATTTTACCAGCATATTTTTGGCTTTATCCAACAAGTGAGGATAATTCTCTTCGATCGTTTTATATTTTTCTTGAGCAAAATACAAAATATCGAAGTATTTATCAGAAAATGCCGCGTGAGAAGCACTACTTTCGTTTACTCTGTAGTTATAGATATAAACGTTGCGAGCAACAACGGTAGGCCGTTTTAGAAATGCACAAAATACAAAGTAGCTGTCCTCATGGATCCTTCTTCCATCAACGAATCGAACGTTCTCCAAAACTTCTCTTTTAAACAATTTCCCGCAAGAAGAATAGGTAAACTCATTGTCCTCCAACGATTTTTCCAATGCACCTAAATCTGACCAAACTTCAACATGGGAATCATCTAAAGTGATAGGTTGGTCGCTCACACCTGCGCGCATCAGCCCTGCAACAATACCTGCATTATATTTTTCGGCATCGCTTAATAATATTTCCACCGCGTTTTGAACCAGATAATCATCAGCGTCCAAAAACACAATATAACTACCCGTTGCAATATTTAATCCCGCGTTACGTGCACATGAAACGCCTCTATTTTCAGTGTGCAAAACCTTAACGATTTTTTCTGACTTCTCATATTCATCAAGGATAGCTTTAGTCCCATCGGTAGAACCGTCGTTTACAACGACTATCTCCAAATTCTTATAAGATTGTTTAAAAAGCGATTCAATACACTCTTTAATGTACTGTTCTGCGTTATACGCAGGAATGATCACACTTACTTTTTCGCTCATAAATCTTACACCATTTGCCAGAAGAATAAATAATTTGTTCCGGGATTTCGATAAAAGAACAGGATAAAGCAGGCAGCTATTAACAACCATTTAAGCAACGTTGAAAGCTTATCCTTTTCGTATTTCGTAGCTTGAGCGAAATATGCATATAGTCCCAATATATAATAGTAGCTTACTCGCTCCGCAGTACGAGAGACCAAGCGCAACAGCCAGAATATAACGGTCAACAAAGAGAGATGCACGATCAACGGCTGTCCGTCGACCTCATTCGGCTTGTCATACATCATAAATAGCGAGAAAATAAACAGTACGGATACCAGCATCAAGAAGATCAAACCGTTGCCCGTTTCTTCTATGTTATATTCATATCCCAGCCATTCGTTGAAAAACTCGTGGAAGGCAGTGAATCCCGCAAAGAATACGATAGCCATAAGTATATGCGTCAGGATCATCCAATCGTACTTTTTGATAAAAGACAACGGAAGCATCAAAATGAATATCAACGCTGACTGATGGAAGAAATATGCCAGGGTGACTAAAAGCAAAAAGCGAATTATCTTTTTATTCTTAAGGAAATCGATCGACCACAGACATATCATCATAGCAAGTGCCTGTCGCAGTCCTGTTTCGACAAAGCTATACGTTCCGAGAGTCATAAACAGGAAGAAAAATACAAAGGGATTTTCGGTATATTTCTTCGCAAAATGCAACAGAGTTCCAAAAATAACAATACCGTTTATTAAGAAAAATACCGTATAATTGTCAGTAAACAAAGAAACAATCTTTACGTATATGCGATATCCCATTTCAACGCGCATTTCGTCCCGAACGAGCAAATCCTGAAAAGAATACGTTCTTATCTCATTTTCGAAGAATCGCACGTATCCAATGGTATCGTTACCCACGTATTTGTATCTGAGCACAAATAACAAGAACATAGGCAATATTGATATCACCGTTAGAGCATTTCTCAATTTTATTTTTTGCTTATCATCAATTCGATTTTCTTTCGTTATGTAATAGTATAAAAACCACATAGCGAGAGGAAAAAGAGCCGATATTACATAATAAATCATTTTACATTCTCACTTATATGTTTATAAATATCCAAGTACTTTTTGTAGCACTCGTTTTTATCAAATTTTTGATGCTGCTTTTGAACATCGAAGGAAAGAAGCTGGCACTTGATCTTTTCTATGGCGGCAATCAAACCATCATAGTCGCCTTCTCTGACAACAAAGCCACATTCTTCGTCAACCAGCTCGGGACTGCCGCAGGAATCGAAGGTTATAACCGGTGTTCCGCAGCAAATGCTTTCCATATTGACTGTCGGCAAAGTGTCTGCTCTGGTCAAGTTCACGAACACATCCGCGGCGGCATAAATGTCCGAAAGACGATGTCTATCCGTAACGTAACCAACAGTAACCACATTTTCAAAACGCGAAAGATATTCTTTGTGTTGTTTCTTGCAACCGACGATAACAATTTTTGTGTTTTCGTCCTGAGCCGAAACGAGCTTCCCGACAATTTCGCGATTTTGTTCTGCAGCCCACTTATCCGCCATTCCGAGAATGACGAATTTGCCGTCTAATCCAAGCTCTCTGCGGACACTGCTCTCATGCGGCTTGAATATTTCTGTATCCACACCGTTATATACAACGTCAATATCTGCCGAGCCGAGCTTCGACTTTCTTGCCTCGTTTGCGATCCAATTGCTGCAACCAACTAAAGTAAGGCTTGGTATCTTAAGCAAATGCTCAGTTCGATCACGCAGCACATTTGATGTACTATCAAAAAACAAACTCGGCTGCTCGGTTTTATTGAGAGGGCAATTGCCACACTCCTTTTGCCACTTGTCGCACTTGACCGCTGCATAATGAGTGCACTTGCCCGTGAAATACCAGCAATCATGCATTGTGATC
>SVQL01000001.1 GCA_015065365.1 Oscillospiraceae bacterium
TGTGTCTTTGCACAAAAAACACACATCAAACTTTTATCACTTTAGACAAATGAAAAGGAGCTGCCCTACTAAAGTAAGACAGCTCCCGGAAGAATTTATTCATCTAAAACCACTATTGAGTTATTGGTATCCCTTTCCTCGCTTATGAGTGCTTCGAGCACCTGCTTGCGTCTATCCGACGGAGTAATGGAAAAGTACTTGATATACGCGCGTGAAAAATGACTGTAATTGGAATATCCCGTAAGCTCGGCGATTTCCGATATGCTGTAATTAGTGCTTCGAAGATACTTGTCTGCCGCCTGCATGCGCACCGCAAGTATGTATTCCGCGGGGGACATGTTCTTATATTCCTTAAACATGGTATACAAATACCTTCTGCTCACAAAATAATGCTTAGCAAGAAAATCCACAGTAACGTTACCCTGCGAGCTTTCTATTCTCTGCAAGCAGCGACTGAACAGCTTGTCGGATACCTTTTGCTTGTTTACGATGCTTGGCGCGATATATGAATACAGACAAATAAGATGCCCACGCAAAAAGGTTCTATCGTCGCATTTATTAGGAAAATGATATATGGTATTTTCAAAAAACTCAGTTATGGGGCGCATATCGTCTACGTGACCGAAAAGCATGTCCTTCTCTTGATATCCGCAATCAAGCAACGTGCTTATATGTACGTCGTCGTTGGTTGTACACCAATAAAACAGCACCTGCTCCTTTTTACTCGTTATCGTAGTAGAGCACGATGACGGTAAAACCACAAAATCCCCTTTGCTAAGCTCTTGCGCGCCGCATCTCATATTACCGTCAGCTACAAACATAACCATCCAACGCTGCATTGATATGGTCATATCGTGATTCTGCGGATAAACGTGTTTTCCCACGGTATAAACAAGGAAGTTATTACTGTCAAAATTAGAAAATCTGATAACGTCTTGATATGGTTCTCCTTGATTCGGCTTCAAATGAAACAAGCTCGAATCAACGGAAACCTGACGCTCCTTGCCGTAAAAATGTCTGATATACGTTACTTTTTCCATATTTTCTCCTTCACTCAAGGATTGCTATTTTTAATTATAGCATTATTTTATCGCTTTTTCAATAGCGCAAAACAAAAAAACTACACCCCAAAATTTATAATTTATACCATTATGAGAAATTTATTCTAAAAAAACAGTTTTCCGCCGTCTCAAGCTCAGATTGCAAACAAGCCGTAATAACTCAGCCGTCCTCGCAGGCAAATATCCCCGCTGCTTTGCTGCATTTTTTTGCGAAAGTCATATTAAAAAGTCATAAAAACAGCGATATTTAATTGACGAAAAGTTTTATAATTCAAAAGCAATTTATATATTATTTTCCGATGTATTTTATAATAATAAAAATATATCCGCTATTTTCAAGGGGTTATATTATATATTAATCGTTATATTTTACAATATTATCACCTTAATTCAACCGGACATTTTGCGTTGTTTTTTACAATATATAACTGTCAATCGCACATTTATAAATGCAATAACGGGCGGCGCTTTTAGCGCCGCCCGTTATTGCATCCGAAAGTAATTCCGAACACAAATTTATTCGTTTCGTAAAATCGTATAGTTTCCACTTTTCAATACTCTAACGAGGTCATCGTTATTTCTTATGCGTTCTCCAACTGCAATTCCGGCTCTCCCCGCTGTTCCAACCTTGTGTGCATCGGAGCCCGCAACGCAAGCAAGCCCTTTTTCATCCGCTAAATTCTGCGCACTTTCATTCCACGCGGACTCATTCCCCGCATTATATACCTCTATACCGTCAAGCATATCCAAGCATTCAAGCGGAAAAGGATTTATTACGTACTCTCTTGCGCGGAAAGGATGCGCCTGATAAACAAGCCCTCCCGCAGAATGAACGACCTCTGCGTATTTCTCGGCGGGTGCTTTTTTAAGCTCGGGGTGCGCCGCAATAAGTTCGGGCGTTATTCCGTACAAAAGTATCTCCTGACCGTTTCTTACGCCCTCCTCAAGTCCAAAAAGCAAATCGAAATCGACTTCTCTGGCATATTCTAGCCCACGAAGATAATCCTGACGGTAAGAATCAACGAATTCTTCCCACGGCAGCTCCCTGTCCAGCCTATTGTCGCCGGCGTAAAAATGATTGGTAACAACCATTCCGCTAAAGCCCTTGCTTATCAAATCGTCGATATGACCTCTTATATCTCCACCCCCGCCGCTGCACGGGCGGGTATGTACGTGCATTTCGTATTTATACACCTTACCGTCGCTTTCATTCTCAAAATCAATATTCATATTTATTCCCAACCTTTCAAGCCAAATGCAACATAAGCCACAGCAATATTATACACTACCCTCGATCCAATTTCAAGAGATTTTAAAAAACCAATATATATTTTTAATATATTACGATATCCGCTACTACGGGCATATGGTCGGAAAGGTATCTTCCGTTGAGCTTGCTTTCATTGTTGAGAGTAGTAAAATATTCGGTATCGATTCTGTCGCTCGTTACAAAAATATGGTCGAAAATGTAATTTTGGCGTTTAGTTCCTTGCGTTCCGTTGATTGTTCCGCCCAAGTCGCCCTTATTCTTTGCAACTGTTGCCGTTCTGTCGAAGCGATCAAGATTTTCAACGGATTTCAAGGTTTGACTCGTGGGCACCGAGTTAAAGTCACCGACGAGAATAACGGGCAGCCCCTCGCATTTCTTTCCCTCAAGGAACTTATTAAGGTACTGTACCTGCTTGTATCTTCGCCATCGTCGTTGGTCTCGCCTGCTGCGTTTCTGTACGTTACGTGAACGTTAACGAACATAAACTGCTTATGCGTAGCAAGGCTTTCGAGAACTACGTAAGAAAATCCTCTGTAAGAATTAGACTCCTCAATCTTCGACTCAACGAACGGAGTGCTCGTCAAATATTGGAAACCGGAGGAGACCTTCTTGTATTTATCGGCGTTCCAGAATATCATATTCGCCATACCGGTGCCCTTTAAAGCGATACCCTCGTAGCATTCGTAATTAGTCATTGCCGAGAGTATTTTTTCCTTATGCGTACTCATAGTTTCCTGCGTTCCGAAAACGTCAGGAGCCTGCTCCTTTATAAAGTTTGCAAGTGCCGTAATATCTCTCGGGAGTTCTCCGTTGTCGTCGTAATACATATCGTAAAGCACGTTGTACGACATAACCTTAAGACTGTCCTTGGCAAACGCGACCTTTTCATTCTGTTCGACCTTAATTACGGTATCAGCACCTTCGGTAGTAGCCTTAGCGAAAAATGCATCTATTACGCTGCAAAGTCCAACTTTATCCTTAGCCAGAATATATACGTTCTTTCCGTCATAGCCGATCATTCCCTCATCGCAGGACTCAAAGAACGAATAAATACTTGCGTCGCTACCCTTTTTGTCGATAAATATCTGGTATCCGTCGCCTGCGCTCTTAGTCGTCTCAAGCTCTATTTCATATATCTCATCCAATTTGATATTAAAATACTCAACGGCATACTCGCTTGCTTGTCCGCTGTAAACCAAGGTATAATCAGTCATCTTGATGCCGTTAAGCCTAAAGGTCGGCTCTCCCGACTGCGTCATCTGCGCTTCGGTATCGCTCGTTTGCGCGCCGTCTTGATTATTACAAGCAAACAACGAAGGCAAGAGCATAAGAAACGCCAACACTAAGCTTAAAAATCTAAATTTCCTTTTCATTGAATTTCTCCCCTTTTGATTTAAAAACTATATGATAATCAGCCGCCGTTTTTCGTATGGCTGATGAATTTTCAATTTTATTCCTCGTAGCCGAATCTTTTAACAACGAAATTTTCCGCGCCCAATACGGGAAATACCTTCTCACCCCACGGCTTATGCCAATAAAGCGAGCCGCGAAGTCTGTTTTCCGTGTCGCGTACTCCGTACTGAAGCTGGGAAATGGCAGGCTTAAAGCCCACTCCGCATTCAAAATTCAGTGTGCCCACGAAAACGTTGCACTTTCCTTTTTTGTTTCCGTAAAGCTCTACGTCGGTGGTAGACAAAATTACGGTATTATGCTGGGCTACTATATGATTTATGGTTGATACGTGAGAGCAATCGTGGAAGGTAATTCCTTCCTCACAGTTGTGGATATAAAGGTAATCCGCAACGACGTGCTCTCCCATAACGAAACCGTACTTAAAGCCCTGTACGGCTACGTTTCGCAAAACGTTATTGTCGTTTTGGTCCTGCGAGGTGATAAGTCCTGCAACGTGGCAGGGATTTTTCTGAAGCTCCTTACCGATAAAGGTATCTCCGATTTCTTCGTTCAGACAAAACTGAGAATCGCATATATTTATTCGAGATACGTTACCAAGGTTGACAGCTCCTTGCGTCGGATACATTTTTTCCTTGTCAAGCGCGACCGCAAACTCAAGATTATGTATAGAAAATGATCTCACGCTGAATTTTCCAGCGCAGGAATCTCCTATCGGTGCGGACAGAATAGACCAAGGACGCGCCGTGGGGTCGTGCTCCTCGGGGGGATTCCAGTCGGAAAATATTCTCGTATTTGTACATTTTCTGCCAAACGTAGTGGGAGAGTAATTTCCGTCGTCAGGTCTTACCTGATAGGGATACAGCATCGTGCAGGGCATTTCCCCCTCAAGTATGATGTTGTGTCTGCCTCGAGGTATGTACAGCTGAGAGCGCAACGGCTGCCCGTCAAGCTCCTCGATTCCCGGAGATGCTATCCTATATCCACCTTTTGTAAACGGGAATAAAAGCTTGCCGCCTCCACGCTTTGCAAGAAAATTTATTCCCTCCTGAATAGCGGCGGTATCGTCGGCAACACCGTCACCAACCGCTCCGAAATCTAACACCGAATAACCGAATACAGACATAGCTCCTCCATTTTAGCCTTCATTTTAGGCTGTTAATAAACTTTGCCAAACAAAAATTTCAACCGTAATCGCCGTCTGCGTTTGGCATTTTTAACGACGATACTGCACAAGTCCATCAACGACGGACTTGTGCAGCTGTATAATTTTAATTAGTCTAATGCTTCGATAGAATTAAACAGATTTTCAATCTTGTTTTCGGTAGGCGTCTTAACGCCGTTGTACAATCCGGATATATCCTTAGTAGTATTAATGCTTTCAAGCAAAATCTTAGTCTTAAGATTTATCTGGCTTCCGTATACAAGACCGAAATCGAACACAAGGCTATTGATAACGACGTCTACCATTTCAGCGCAAACCTCGTCGTAGCTGCTCTTTACCTTACAAACGGTGTTGTAGTAGGTAGTCAGCGTAGTGTCCGAGGACTTCCACGACAAAACCTCTACCATAAACGCGGAGAAGTCAGCGTCTGCCGCGCAGGTAGGAATACCGAAGGTCGCGCCGTAGGTATTGTCGTTAGTCGTATAATAGCGTCCCTGCTCTACGTCGTACATAGGATAAGGCAAGGGCGTATAAGAGAACTGTGCGTTCTCGCCCAAGCTTTCAATGGACGACAGCGAGGAAGCGTAGAAGAACGCTCTGCCGTCAAGGAAGGTATCGTGCGGGTCGTCGTAAGTACCAAACTTATTTCCACAGAAGGAAAGATCCTCGCTAAAGAGCTTTCTGAGCTCGGCGATACTGTTCATGGAATGCTCGTTAGCAACCTCAACTGACCAATTTTCTTCCTCGTCGAACGCAACTATCTTATTGTTAAGTCCGCTCCAGAAGGAGATCGGGAATTCCTTACCTCCCGCGACGAGTCCCCAGCTGTCGTCAAGGTCCATCTTGCCATCTCCGCCGGGATCGCTCTTCGTATAGATAAGCATCTGCTCTATGGTCCACTGCTTGTCGCGAACCATCTGAACGATATCGGGATGCTGATTTTCAGAACCGAGATCTCGGTTGTAGTACAAGGTGTTGATTCTTGCCTTGTCAACGAGTGAGAAGTCACTTACCATGTGGAACAGTCTGCCGCCGACTCTCATCGTCTCAAGAGTATCGGAGTCGTACCACTCGTTTGAAAAGTCTATATACGATACTGCGTCAAGGTCGTTCATATATCCGCTGGTAATTGCTGTTCCCATATAGTTGCGCGCCAAGAACGCCAAATCGTAGTCGTAATCGTCAGCGAGTATAACGTTTTTAAGCGCCTCCAGACCGTCGGCATCCTCCGTGTGGCTATCATCAACCGTAATAGTTACGTTGTAATACTCCTCGATCCAGTTGTTTCTGTGGTAAACGGTATCTGACATTATATCTCCGCCGAGCTCGCCAACAAGCTCAAAATTAGGCTCGTAGGGGTTGTTCAGAGCGAGAATATTAAAGTTTCTTCCGCCCCAGTCGTAGTGAGGAACGGGATCGGTAGCCGCTTCTTCGACGAGTCCCTGGGTTTCCGTTTCCTCGGGCTCGTCAACCGTACACGAAACGAAGGTCGTAAGTAAAAGCAACAGTGCAAGAAGCAAGCTGCCTATCTTTAAAAGCTTACTTTTTAAATTAGTCATCTTTTCTTCTCCTTGAGGTTAAACCAACGACGCCTATTGCAGAAGCCATAACCATAGCCGCGCCGCACAGTCCGATAGAGCTGCCGCAGCCGCCCTTAGGCGCCTCGGTCTCGGGAGCGGGAGCAGCCTCGGTGTCCTTATTATCCTCTACCAATACGGGAGGCTTGTTTTGGGGCTTGGAGGATCCGCCGTCATCATTTTCGTTCTCGTTGCCGTCGTCCTCGGGAATGTCCATAGGAGGAGCCGCTTCATTTTCAGCAGCTATGAGAGCAACACCCTTGTATACGTTAAGGTCACTTACGGTTACTTCGGTCACGAAATACGAATAGAAGTAAATTCCAAGATAATCTCTAAAGAATACGGAAGGATCTTCAACAGGGCTGTACTGCTCGATAAGAAGCCATCTGCCCTCGGAGTCCTTTACGTACAAAGCGATCGTGGTATTATCGCCGTTGATCTCCATAGCGTACTCCTGAACGGAAGGATAGTTCTCCGTTCCGCCGTCGTATCCGGGAACGTAATCGCTAGTAAGCGTAGAGTAATCAACGTGAGAGTATCCGCTTACCGCGTTACCGTTTCTCTGCGGTCTTCCCTTGTTAGCATAGAAGTATCCGCCGTAGACACCGTCGATGAGCAATCCAAGCGGAACGTTGCTCGTACGGGTCATAGTAAACTTAACGGTGTAAGAATATCCTGCGCCGAGAGGAAGTCCCTCGATGTCTGCGCCCCAAGCGGCGTTTTTCTTTTCGGTAACGCCTTCCTCGCCCGTAGGTCTTTCAGTAACCCTAATGGTTACCTTGCCTGCGTCCTCGGAATCAACGTTTGCGGTGATATTATCGCAAGGCCACTCCCAACCTGCGTTTGCAGCAGCGGCTGCGTTGCTGGGCTTGAAGCAATCGTCAGCTCCGCTGAAGTCAGCAGAGTAAAGAAGTCCGCCCTCTTCAACTCCGTCCCACAAAGCCGTTGAGATTTCGGGTTCTTCGCCTTCACCCTCGCCTTCACCCTCGCCACCTGCGGGAGGAGTAACGGCAGCATTTTCATTAGCTACAACCGATATGCCCTTGTATACGCATACGTCGCTAACGGTTGCTTCAGTTACGTAATACGAATAGAAATATAATCCAAGACGGTCTCTGAAAAATTCGGGCGGATCCTCCTTGGGAGTACCATCGTCTATCTTGCTCCATTTGCCGTCCTCGCCCTTTACGTACAAAGCAAACGTCGTATCGTCACCGTTTATCTCAATAACGTACTCCTGCTCTGTCTTTTCGGTATAATTAACCCAGCTATGTCCTGTCAATGCGCTACCGTTTCTTTGAATTCGAGCCTTGTGTGCGTAGAAATAACCGCCGTGAGTGCCGTCAAACAGCAATCCGATAGGTTTTGCGTTATCTGCGCAGGAAACCTTGAACTTAATCGTATAGGAATATCCCTCGCCAAGAGGAAGATCGTCTACGTCCGCGCCCCAAGCAGTATTGTTCTGCGGTGTAACCTTAAAAGTCACTTTGCCGGAGTCCTCAGGATCAACCGTTGCGGTTATATTATCGCAAGCCCAGTTGTAGCCTGCGTTTGCGGCAGCAGTTTCGTTGCTGGGCTTGTAGCAGTCACCAGCGCCGCTAAAGTCAGCCTCGTAGAGAAGCGCTCCGTCCGCAGCAGCAGCGTAAATATCGTTCGTAGCCACGTCTGCAAACGTCGCGATTGCCATGAAGGGTACGGTCATCATCAAGACCAATACCAATGCCAAAATTTTTTTCATTGTATTTTTCATAAAAAGCCTCCTTGTTTTTTTGAAAAAAATTTTTAATGCTTTTTAGAATGGGTCTTCCGCCCAGTTATCGAGAGTGTCGCTTCCGAATATGACAGAAAATACCATGATGTCCTTCGTGTCAAGATTTACGACGCTGAGCTCGGGAACGACGTATTTTTTATTTTTCATAATACTGTTCCTCCTTAATTAGTAAACGAATTTTGCATAAACGGGCAGATGGTCGGAGGGATATCTCATTACTCCGTCAACCTCATCCACCTTGTTGTTGATTACGGTATACTCGAGAGCCTCAGCGTTTCTGTATATGACGTGGTCGAAGACATACTTATTACGAACTGTGTAATCGGTTCCGTCAAGCGTACCGCCGGTGTCACCTGCAATGAGCGCCTCGTCTCTTGCGAAGGAGAGTCCGCTGTCGGAGTATCCGTTGAGAACGACCTTACCTTTAGCCGAGCTAACGTCTGCATTCATGTCACCGGTAAGTATCTGCGTAGGATACTGTGCTGCCTTTTCCGCAAGCCATGCAGCGAGAAGTCTCGACTGATATTCACGCAAGAGATGGTCGTCATCACACTCCGAATCAGAGGAGCTGGTACCGTCACCGTAATGGAGGTGAGTATTTACGAAGAGTATTACCTCGCCGGTCGTCTTGTCTTTGAGAACTGCGTAGCTAAAGGTTCTTCCGATGTCCTCGTCAGAGAACCAGCCCTCGGCATCTCCCTGAACGTCGATAGACATATCTGTGCCCTCGTAGCCCTCAATGGTATAGTCGTCAGCAAGATTCTTGAAGGAATCCCAACCGGAGCTCACAAGAGTGAACTTCTCAGTCTTGTAGTATATATCGTTGAATGCCCAGCCGTTGCCGAACTTGTTAGTATATTTGTTGTACTGTCTGTTGCCGGCAAGATTTGCATAGCCATTGTTCTTGAGAACAGCGAGATAATCGTTCCAATCCTCGGTGTCCTCCTGGATTCCGACAACGTCGGGGTTAGCATCAAGGATCGTCTGAACTGCGTTTGCGGGGTTTCTTCCCTCCCAAACGTCGTCTCCCTTATACTCAAGGTTGTAGGACAATACGTTAATATAGGATTGCTTCTCTTCATTTTCTCCGTCTGCAGGAGTGAAGAAGCCTGTAAGTGTCTTCAATTCGTCTGCATCGTAGGGGCTGTAAACGGTAGTGCCTGCAATAACTACGGAGTTATTGTACTTCTCGTTGCTCTCAGTGCTAACATCGCCGTATGCAGCTCTTGCAACCTCGTCGATAGATCTGGAGTTGCTCTCCAAATCGAAATCAGCGTATTTATAGATCTCTCCGTTTACTTCAATAAATGCTCTTGCGGAGAACTCGCGGTTGTAGTTGCCCGCCTTAACGTTAACGAGCGCGCAGTTGATGGTATAGGAAGCAGGGTCTTCGTCTTCGTGAATAGTCGTTGCGTCTATCCTTACGTACTTAGCACCCGTAATAGCACCGCATGCGTCCAGAGCCGCCATTTCAAAGTCTACACCGTTATTAGTAAGATAGTCGGTAGGAGTAATGATCATACCGAGCTTAACATTATCCTCGCCGTAGGTCTCTCTCAAGGAGTCGATCACGGGCTTTGAGAATTCACTCTTGAAGCGGATACCCGTAGGAACGCTAAGACGAACGGATGCGCCGGATACGTTCAATACCTTTCCAAACTTAAGTCCCTTGTATATCTTTACGTCGGAAACCTCAGTCCAAGAATCCGCGTCAGAAGTGCCGCTCAATTTTCTTGTATAAATTCTGCATTTCAATGTATCTTTAAGCGCTGAACCCTCATAGGTCATCGCTCTTACCTTGTTGAACGAACCGTCGGCATCCATGACGTAAAGAGTCAACGTATTGTACTCGGGATCAACCTCAACAGCAAACGTATGCTTCTCAGCCTTAGCCACGTCGGTACTGTAATTCCATTTGTCTTCGCCCTCATCCGACTTTTCTACCTTTTGAGTATTCCATTCCCACAGAGAGTTACAACCGAAGCCGTCAATAACAAGCGTCTGATTGCCATCCACCTGAATACCGAGTCCGTACTTGTTATATGCTGTGTTTCCGAACTCCAGATCAAACACGAGGGTGTAATTGTTGTTCTTGTATACGGGAGCTGCGCCTGCTTCAACCTCATCGGGATTCAGAACCTCTCTGAGAGGATATCCGCTGTCAAGTCCGCCCCATATAGCGCGGTTATATGCCTTGCCATCAATAAGGGTAATTCTTGCAGAGCTTCCGTCCTCGGAAATAACAGCTTCTGCGCCATTATTATTACTGTCGTAGAATCCCTGATGCCAATTAAAGCGATCAGCGAAGTTGACGGTATGCAATAGATCGCCCTCGTTTGCGTTTGCGTACTCAGCAGCTCTGTCTTCCTTAACGGATATAGGCAAGCCCTTGTATATCTGCACGTTAGAAACATAAGTCCAAACGTCGCTGCCAGTCGTGTAGCTGCGCGTGTAAATTCTGCAACTCAATTCAGTGCCAAAGGACAATTCTTCGTATCTGGCAACCTCGTTAAACGTGCCGTCAAGGTCTACGATATAGAGGCTCATTACTCCGTTTTCAGGATCGACCTCAACCGCGAACTTCTGAGTTCCTTCCTTAGGACTCCACAAACCGTCGTAGTCCCACTGCTCGGTGGGATATTTTTCTGCGTCTGAACTACTGAGCTCGGTATTCCAATCCCACAGCTTAGTGTTTCCGTTTCCGTCAACGGTAATAGTGTAGCTTCCGTCCACCTGAATACCAACCAGCGTTTTACCTCCGGTCGTGCTTCCGAAATCCGCATCGAATATAACCGTATATTTTCTGTAATTGCCGTATACGTCTATCGTTGCGCTGGGATCATCAGGATCCTCTGCCGTACCTACAACCTCCATAAGGGGATACGCACTCTTCAATCCGCCCCACATAGCGCGCTTCGAGCTTGAGCCCAATACGGCAAGTCTTGCGGAGCTTCCGTCCTTGGAAACGACTACGTCCGCGCCTCTGTTGGAGTCAGTTGCAAAATAACCGAGCCACTCAAGCGAGTTGAAATCGACGGTATTCAGAAGATCGCCAACCTCTGCGTTATCATACTCAGCAGCTCTGTCTACCGTTCCCGTTTCAATATCATTAACCAATCCCTTGTATATCAGTATATCCGAAATCTCATTCCAGGAAACGCCGCTTACTTTTCTAGCATAAACTCTGCAACTCAATTCATCATTAAAAGATATGCCGCTATAGGTTTCTACCTCTACGTACGTGCCTTCGGCATTCTTAACGTAAAGAGTCATCGTTCCGGTAACGGTTCCGTCTTCAGGGTCAGTTCCGGTATCAGGGTCAATCTCAACGGCAAATGAATTCATCTCGTCATAACCGTTCGCTGCCTTATCTATCCAGTTGACCGTTCCCGTAGTGTTTTTGGTATTCCAACTGTACAAATAGGTAAGGCCATCGCTGGCGACAAGAACCGTTTTACTGTTATCCACCTGGATGCCTACTCCGGTTTTTCCGTCTTCGAATCTCGCGTCAAAGGTGACCGTGTACGTTTCTCCGTTCGCGAGAGAAAAGCGTTCCGCAGATACAAGTCCGCCCCACATAGCACGACCATTTTTGGCACCAAAAACAGATTTAGACGTGTTATGTATCTCCTGCTTTAGCGATCTTCCGCTTGCGGAAACGTATACATAGGAATTCCAGTTGTTGTGGTCAGCATAATCGTCGCTCCAGGACGTATCGTTGAAGTTGATAGCCTTAAGCAGTTCTCCGTTCTCTGCCTCTGCGTACAGCTCAGAAGGAGTCATTTCAACAGCGTCGGGAGTAACGACCGTTCCGTTTACGGTAACCTCACCGATATCGATGCAGCCGTCCTTGCTGGGTGCGGTTACGGCGATAGCGAAATACTTTGCCGTGACACCCTGACCTTCACCGTCACGAAGATCTATCTTATGACCAACTCTGAGGAAGCCGTCAACGGTCTTGGAAGCGTATGCGTCGTCACCCTCAGCGGGGAAGTTCGCGCCCGCGTTCGTTCCGTCTCCGCACATTTCGCTGAACTCCTTCAAAGCAGTCCAGGTCTCGCCGTCCGTGCTCACGAGGATTTCATATCCGTCGTTTATACCCCAGCTTGAAGCAGGATTGCTCCATCTTGCAGCCTGATCGGCAGTATATCCGTTTCCGGCAATCCAAATAGTTACGTCGTCAAGCTCACTCGTGCCGTTAAGCTCGAATACGGCGTATCCGTAGTACAAGCACATTTCCGAATCTACGAAAAGACGCGTATTTGCAGCGGATATCGCATCCGACTCGTAGTACGGACGAGCGCTCCTTCCGTCGGCACTCTCATCGTAAGGGTCTCCGTCAATCATTCCCGCAACGGAGCCGTACGAAACGTGCAAATCCCAGTCGTCGTCGTATTTTGCAAACATCTTCACGTGCTTAATGCTCGCGGGAGTAATTTCAGCATCCTCCGCACTTGCGGGCAAAACTATGATTGGCATTGCCATCATCAAGACCAATACCAAGCATAAAAGCTTCTTTGCAATCTTTTTCATGTTTTTCTCCTTTTTTGTTTTGTTTTTATTTTTAATAGCGTATATTTTTACGCCAATTAAATTAAATATAATCACTTAATATCGTTATTACCAAATATTTACTCGTCTACGGTAATAGTACAGTACAACGCATAGTGGTCTGAAAGATCTGTTCCCGCAAGCGTAAAATCGGTTACGGTAACACCCTTATATACGATATTATCGAGAGAGGAACCACTCTCGTACGTTGGCATTTTATCATCAGTGTTTCCGAGAGTGTAGCCCGCGTCGGTAAAGAGTTCAAACTCAGAGAATGAGTTAATGTTCCAGTCACCGAGAAGAACAACGTGCTCATATTGCTCACAATACTCAATAAGCTCTTTTAACTGATTGTTTATAATGTTCTTCGAGCCAAATGCCAGATGCGTGCTGACAAGCTTAACCGTCGTGCCGTTTATCACAAGGTCGGTGGTAACAAAATAATAATCGGCACCCTCAGGGGAATATTTTCCGAGCTTACCCAAATCCTTATTACACTCAAACTCGTGAACTTCAGGCTCGGATATCTCTATTCTGGAATATACCGCGTTACAGCTGTAATTGCGCTGAGGTCCCTCGTAAACGGTATCGTATCCCTTAAAAATTGTATCCTTTGCAAGATAGTTATTCTTTGTGAACTTTTTGCTGTACTCGTTCAAGAACATAATATCTGCATCAATGGCATTATTGATATAGTCGCTGAAATCGGCGTTCTTCATTGCAAACTGAGTGTCCTGATCGTGGAATAATCCTTATGCCCGATCGAAAAGTGACCGATGTTCCACGTAGCTATCCTTACGGAATTGGGATTTTCAGGTCCGTACGACGCCTTGGTAAACTTGATTTCAGAGGGAAGATACGTTGTTGCGGAATTATTGTTGTAAACATAGAGGTATCTTGCATTATCGGGAATTCTTACGGTAATACTATCCTCGTTTACACTTACCACGTTAGTATATCCCGCGGCATAGCAGGGAGTAAGATCATAGCAAAGCTCGTCACCCATAAATGCATAGGTAATAGCCTTACCATTCGCATTTTTCTTCATGGTAACAGTATTGAAAGTAGTACCCTCAAGCTCGATTATCGCGCCTTTCATCGACGATGATTTGGCGTAAACGTTTGAGCTTGTAACGTAACCGTCAAGAACCTCTATTTGTTCAAGCGGGTATACGCACTCCGCAGCGCTTTCGTTTATGAGCGGATTGACATAGCCGTCAATGAAGGTTACGGACTTAGGAATATGAATATCCTTTTTGCTGCTATAGTAAACATAGAGATACTTTGCGTCATCGGGGATCTTTAGCGTTGCTTTTGTGGAAATATCCCATACGCAATGGGTATATCCGGTTGCATACTTGGGAGTCGTATTCAGGGCAAGCTCACCCGCAAGAAACGTATAGCCAAGCGAAAATCCGCTGTCGTTTTTCTCAAGCTGAACGTGAGAATAGTCGATCCCGTCAAGGTCGATCACGGCACCGTAATAGCCGTCTGCCTTTTTGTACTTATTTTCCTTATCGGCAATCGTGCCCGGAAGCTTAACAATATCCTCAACAGAATAAGAAAACGTTCTGATATAATCCATCTCGGATTCATCCTTATCGTCTTTAGGAGCGGTATCTGAACTGTTGGTATCCGTGTCACCGCTTCCGCTTTCACCTATGTTAGGTGTAGGGGTTTCGTTTTCCGTGTTTCTACATGAGCTTAGACAGGCAAGTGTCGAAATCAAAATAACAGCCACTAAAATTTTTGCAATAAGGTTTTTCATAATCTCTCCTTCGAACTTTAAGTATACGGATTATAGATATAAAGTCTAAGCTTCCGTCAAAAGTAAAAACATATTTGAAGGATTTATCAAAGACGGAGTGCACTATGTCCGCTATTATAATTCATTATACCATGGTTCGGTTTTGCTTTCAATAAACGCAGGTTAAATGTAGGCAACAAAAAGTGATATTTGCCATAGAAATTATTTCCTTCTATTTGTTTATATTCACCATTTTATACTATGCTATTGACAAATAGCGAATAGGGTTGTATAATTAACTACGGTAATATAGTACAATTTACCAAAAAAACACATTTTTAGAAAAGCGGGGATAATGCAAAATGAAGTTTACTCATTGCGATTATAAGTATAAAAGCGCATCCACAAACGCCACTAAGGGCAATATACATTCCCGAAAGATGCGAGTCGCAAGCAGCCGCGCCGACTTAAAGCAGGATACCGAATACTACGCATCCTGGATATGCATTTACGCAACGGACAAGGATATAACCGAGTTTAATCTCGGAATTGACTATTCTTATCCCAATCAAACGATAAGAGACAGATGCGAGGGCAGACTTTTCCTTAATTTTATCGTAAAGGGTAAAGGAACTATTAACGGCGAGCCGTTTTCCGCGGGGCAATTCTTTTATACACGTCCTCTGCAAAAGCATACTATACAGTCCGATCCCGACGATCCTTACGTCTCCGTTTGGATATACGTCCAGGGTGAGTACGCCAATTACGTAGAAAACGAATTGATTAAAAAAAGCAACAGTACGACTATGACGTTAAACAATTATACCGACGTATTGGAGCTTACGAAAACCTTTCTTTTTACAATCAATCTCGCCGAAACGTCAACCTCTTATCTCAAGCACCTGATAAATATCTACCTTTCTTATATATCTCCCAATAACGAGCTGGATTATCCCGAGATATTTGCTACTCAAAAAATAACGCGCCTCGTTTACGCCGCAAAAACGTATATCAGCAAAAACCTAAAAACAGTTACCGTTGCCGATCTCGCGGCTAATCAGCGCTATAACGTAAAATATTTTTCAAGGCTCTTCGCCTCTGCCACGGGCATGAAGCCCGCCGAGTATATAACCGACTGCAGAATTGAATGGGCGAAAAACTCGCTTGAGCACTCCGATCTCTCCGTCTCGGAAATATCCGAAGCAATCGGCTACGAGCACAGAAACGGCTTTGCCACCGCTTTCAAAAAAAAATACGGCTGCTCCCCTACTGAATACAGAAGAAAAACTAAAGGAAGCAACAAGGTTAGCGAATAACTCTACCTTGACTTATACCACCTCGCACAAGCAATGTACATTGGTTTTAAAAAAGCCGAAAGCACTTGAAAATCGTTGCGCTCTGTGATATAATTAATGTCGTTGTCATATACACCGTCAGGAGGAGCTTATAAAATGAAAAACCAGTCGACAGCTACCAAAATCGATTGCTTAAAGATAATGTCCTACAATGTCTTGCTTGACTTTTACAAGGAAGGACGCGATCCCAGCTTTATCGTGGAGCTTCCCGCAAGCATCAGAGAGCAGGCGCCCGATATCCTCGGCACGCAAGAGACCGTCACCGATATGCACGACCAATGCTTAAGCCTCTTAGAAGGATACTCCTGCTTCAAGGGCGAGGCATATACGGAAAACAACGGCCGCGGCAACTACGTTTACTGGCGAGCAGATAAATTCAATGTGCTTGAAGCAGGACATCGCTATATGAGCGATACTCCGACCGTGCGCTCAAAGTATGAAAAATCAAGAGAGTACCGCGGTTTTAACTACCTGTTTTTAGAAAGCTGCGAAACGGGAAACCGTTTTCTGTTTCTCAATCTCCACGCGGATTACCGTGCCGACGAGGACACCCGAGTTCTTCAGCTTAAGACCGTAAACGCCTTTTTGAATGAAGAAAGATGGCAGGGGCTCCCGGCAATTATCGTGGGAGATTTCAACTCTACTGCGCATCAGGCAAGTATTTCCACCTTCTTGGCTGACAACCCGCGCCTTGCCATAACCTCCGAGGTTGCCGAGGTAACGGGCGACACCGGCGCTACTCTCGTAGGCGGATTTACAAGTAAGATCCCCTACGTGTTCGATTATATTTTCGTCACCAAGGACAAGATCAACACAAAGTATTATTCCGACATCGATAATATAAAGAACGGTAAATATCCCTCCGATCATCTTCCCATAGTCGCGGAAATAGAATTATTCAACTGATCAAATGATAAAACAAAAATCCATCGGGGCGCTATGCGCCCGATGGATTTTTTCTTATTGGGTTTTGGAAATAATACCGCAAGTTATTACCTTTGTGTCTTGCGAGAATTGTTTTTCAATCCGAAAATGAACCTCATTATAACGGATACTACAACCGTTCCGCAGACTATTCCCAAGGCTATATAGCAGGTGCTCTTAAATGAAGCCGCGAAATTTTCAAAATCACGCAGCAGCAAATATCTCACGCTGTAATACAGAGCGCTTCCCGGAACGATAGGTACGACACCCGGGAGAGTAAATATTACGGTCGGTGTTTTTAATATTCTTGCCAATATTTCCGCCATCACCGCAACAAACATTGTGGCGACCGTAGCCGCTAAAAATTCCGACCAATTAAAAAATATGGCTACCATATATATAGCATAATTAAAAAATCCGCAAATGGAAATGTATATCAAATATTTGCCTTTGAGCTTGAATATTATTGCAAAGCCAAGAGTTCCGAAAAAGGCAGCTATCAGCGCAGGCAATAAGTCAAACAGATATAACATCAGCTCCTTCATCATAGCAATACCCCCGCAGTAAATATTGCAAGTCCGAAAGCAACAGCTATAAGAACTGCTTTGATAAGCGATTGCACCAATCTTGATACACCCGCCAAAATATCACCGTACACAAGATCCGACAGCGAGTTGCCAAAGGCAATTCCCGGTATCAATAGCATTATCGTTCCGATCATTATTATATTTTGATCGTGCCCAATACCAAAATTAACGAAAACGCAAGTTAAAAGTCCGCATATAAAAGACGTTACTACGCATTTAACCGTAGAGTCCAGATTTTTTACGGGCAGGTTATCAATAAAAATAACTATCATGCCCATGAGTGCCGCAACCAACGCATCCAAGATACTTCCGCCAAACAGTATAGCAAAGCTGCCTGCCACAAGCACTCCGCCCAGATATTGCAAAATCCAATGACTTTGCGTTTCTTTTTTGGCGTTTAATATCATTTTTTCAAACTCGTCGAGCGACGGTAGATTTTTACAAACGGTTCTTGAAATATCGTTTAATTTTTCCACCCTCATCAGATTATTCGACGAATTATACACACGTCGCATTTGCAAAGACATATCCCCATTGGAGAGTCTTACTGATGCAACTATGAGAGAGGTTATTGCGAAAACCTCAACGTGAGCAACACCGTAAGCCAAGCATATTCTGCGAATACATTCCTCAACTCTATGTATTTCCGCGCCACTCTTCAGCATTCCTTCTCCCATATCCAATGAAAGACGCAAAAGCCTGTCTGAATCTATATGATTTAATTCATCAGTCGATTCCAAGTTATCATTCATAGCTGTTCTCTCCAAAAACGTTTAGAAATCCGTTGAATTTTTCTCAAAAAACCGCTTTTCATTTTAAAAAGCCTTCTATTACCACATTAGACATTGACGGGAATAAAATTCTTCGCCAATGTCTAATGCAACGTTGATATCAAATCCCTTACAGTGATGCGATATCTATATTTTTTTTGCAGTTTATTTTATCTCATCTGCTGGAGATCGAAGTGGATATCGTATTCCTTCTCCTCTTCGGTGAATCTGCGGCGGGTGTTGATAACCTCTCCGCCGTTGATCTTTCTGTCCTCAACGTCCTCGGTGGTTCCCATAACGGTTACGTTTACCTGACGGCGACGAGCGATAACGTGGTCCCAGTCGATGAAGTAGATATGTGCGAACAGACCGAGGTCAAGCTTACCGTCCTTGATGGTAAGAGTCTCGCTTCTGCCGAAGAATACGGAACGGAGGTGTCCGTCGGTATTCATGCTGGAGTAGTCACCGGGCTCATTTACGTATCTGCCGTACTGAGCGTGGATAGGACCGGGATGACGGTACTGATGCTCCTCAGCAAAGTCGGGGATCATCTTTCTCATAATGTCGAGAAGATCGTGCTGTAAGTATTCGAGGTCGAAGCTGTCGATATCGTGTGAGCACTCCTGAACCATAACGGAGCAGGTGGTGTGGTGAGATACGATAGCAACAGTTCCGTTCTTAACGCCGGATGCCTCAACTATGTCGAGTATCTCCTTTCTGATGTCGTGGAAGGTGGGGATCCAGCCTCTGGACTGGAGCTCGATTTCCTTTTGTACTACTTTGAATTCCATAATAAAATTCTCCTTTTTTATAAAATAATTTTTATTTTTTATTAAAATTTTATTGAAGCTCTATTTCGTCTTTACGCTTCTTATCCAATCTCACCATTGCTATGATAATTGATATTATCGTAAATGCATCACTGAAGATTCCTGCAAGTGAGAATACTATAATATCGTATATCAACCACAAGGGATTGATTATAAGATTAAATATTCGGAGTGTTTTGGGATTAGAATTTCCGTTAGCGACGGTGGACAGTATTTTAGCGGCAATAACCAATAAGCTAACCGGACCGTGCCAGCTCAAAATACCGATAACTGCGAACAAAATACCAAAAGCGATTTGAAATCCAAGTGTCTTTTTGCCTCTCTTTATTCGCTCACGGTAAATACTGTTTGTCACACAGCTCGTGAGATTTGTCGCCATGCCCGTGTATGCGCCCAGGAGAAAGTATTGCACCGCAAAAACGAATTCACTTGCCACGCGTATCCAAATTATTTTCTGATACGATTTGCTTTGAAAGGAAATTATAGACAAAAACATTCCAATAAAGCCTATAATTTGAATTACGATGTCGTTAGTAAAAAAATCTACCATTTAAATCTCCTATATAACTACACTCATTCTCCATCAATTATTTGAGCTTTTATTAAGTCTTTCTCCAACAGCTCCGCCGGGGTGAATAAGAGCAAACTGCTCGTTTTGGTAGTCGGTCTCCTCAATGAGAGCCGTCTGCAACGAGTGGAATATCATACAGAGTGCCGTTGACGAGGTAGTTCCCTGCGCGTTGTACTTGTCCGTCTCTCTGTTAACGTACTGCTTTAGCACAACGTCAGCGCCGAGAGCCAAGGGAGATTCAAGATTTTCGGTAACGGTGATTATCTTTACTCCCTTTTTCTTGCATATCTCCATTATGGGTAAAAGCTCTGCGGTCTTGCCGCCACGGGAAGCAAACACCATAACGTCCCCTTCTTTTAGAAATCCCGTTCCGCCGTGTACGGCTTCTGCGGGAGAGATAAACTTTGCAGGCTGTTCTATGCAATTTAAGAGATGCACGAAGTGCTGACATATAATTCCCGAATGACCGCAACCCGATGCGCCTATGCGCTCTGCGTTCTTCAGAAGTTCAACTGCTTTTGAAAATGAATCTTCGTCAAAGTATTCAAGCATTTCCTTTATACACTCATACTCTATCTCATAGGCTGCCTTTGCCGCTTCAAGACTTTCTTTTCTCATAGTCTCTCCTTGTCTTACGGGTGAAGCTCGTCCCAAGCACGGCGGAGATTGTATATCATCTCCTCGACCATTGCGTAAGGATCTGCCGCCTTAAGTATTCCGCTCGTTGAGCCCGTTGCCTGAGCGCCCAGCTTTATGGTGTTGTAAACGTCCTGACCGTTGGAGATACCTGCGCCCTGAAGCACCATAATATCGGGATTTATCTCGTTTACGGTCTTTATCGTTTCAATTACGTAATTGGAATCACTCGTCGTTCCCGTACCGATAAGGTCGGTGGGCTCTGCAACGATAAGGTTTGGTGCCATGTGAGCTATTCTCTTTACGTCCTCAACGGTATCTGCGCAAACGATGGTTGCAAGTCCTACCTCGTCGGCGCGTCTTATGGTCTTTTCAAGCGTTTCCATATCGAGGGGCTTCTCTGCGTGGTTGAGCATAACGCCCTTCGCTCCCGCCGCCTTTACTGCCTCGGGGAGAACGCTTCCAAGTCCGCGTCCGGGAACGAGCGCGTCCATATGCTGTGCAAACACGAGTATTCTCTCGGTGTTGTCAGCGAGGAGCTTTATGTCCGTGTACTGAGGCGTGACTATAATATCCACGTCGTACTTCATTGCCGTTTTGTCTATGACCTTGGCAAGCGCGAGCATCTCCTCGCCCCAAATTATTGCCTTAGGTCCTACCTCAAAGAACGGCGGTTTAATGTCGAAATTTTTTAGCATTTCTTTTCTCCTTTAGTATAATAAACAAATTTATTATTCTTTATTTTTTGAAGCATTTAACGCAAACGTACGCGCCATACTGTAAAGATACTTGTCGGCGTTCTTCATCGCATCATCAGAAGAATCCGCCAACGACAAGATATCAAATATATCGGCAATTCCCATTGCTTTAAGCTTATTTGGATCATCTCCGATGCATCCGACAAAGCAATACACGGGCGTTTTTGCAGCATTAGCTCTTTTTGCCACGCCGCTTATCGCCTTACCGTAAAGGCTCTGGCTGTCGATCTTGCCCTCGCCTGTTATAACCGCATCGGCGCCAAGCAAGGCAGAATCAAAATCAGTTATATCGAGAACGGTATCAATTCCCGACTGTATGCGCGCATTGAAAAACGCTAAAAGGGGCGCGGATAGTCCTCCGCCTGCTCCACAGCCGTTTATTTCGGCCACGTCTCTTCCGGAAAGTGACTTCAATAGCTCCGCGTAGTGCTTCATTCCCGCTTCCATTTTGGGAAGCTCCTCAGCCTGCGCACCCTTTTGAGTCGCATAAACGTACGTAGCTCCGCTATTTCCGAGCAAGGGATTTTTTACGTCCGTGGCGATTATAAACTCACAGTCCAAAATTTCCTTAAAAACTCCTGACAGGTCTATCGCAGAAATATTATTCAAGGTATATCCCGTAGGAATAAACTCCTTGCCGTTTACGTCGGTAAAACGCGCTCCGAGCGCCGCAAGCATGCCGCAGCCTCCGTCGTTCGTTGCGCTTCCGCCAACGGTAAGCATTATTTTTTTATATCCCTTACTTACCGCGTCACGTATTATTTCACCTACTCCGTATGTCGTTGCCGCTCCTGCTTTTTTCTCGGACTCGGATACCAGCATAAGTCCAGCCGCAGATGCCATCTCTATTATCGCTATGTCACCGATATTTCCATACCGTGCTGTCACGGGCTTAAAGGACGGTCCCGTTACGGAAAGCCATATTTGCTGATCGGACGGCATCAACGCATCGAGCGTTCCCTCCCCGCCATCGGCTATCGGCTTACATATAACGTTTGCCGCAGGCATTACTTCCAGAATACCTCGCTTTATAGCCTCACACGCGCCGTACGCCGAAATACTTTCCTTAAATGAATCGGGCGCTATAACTAATTTCATTTTGTTATTCATTTATTAAAGATACTTAACTTCTATTCCAAGTATTGAGCAGAGGTTTGCTATTATTTCTCTGTTGTCACCGTAGGATATAATATAGTGCTGGCATGCAACGTTGTCTGCAAAGTTCTCTACGCTGGGCATCTCAATCTCAAGAGCTGAGAGCTGAGGCGCGGGCTGATCCCAACCGCATTCTTCCCACTTGGGAGGATTCTTTCCGTTGCCGAGGACTACGTGCATTATATACTTGCCGTCCTTGTAAACAAGTCTTGACATGGTAAGCACACCCGTCTTTACCTTGGATACGTTGAGTATTCCTTGACTTAACATTCCGAATGCCGCGGGGAGTACCGTGTAGGTATCTCCGTCTATCATATCACTTGCTATGAAGTCGGGAACACCCGCAAGCACGCTGTTCTCAAAGAACTCATAGAACTCAAGGTAGCCTCCAAGCTGTCCCGTGAGTCCCTTTATCATAAGCTGAGTTACAGCTCCGAGAGAATCGTTCTCGGGAACGGTGGTGTATCCGTCCTCGGAGAGAAGCATAAAGATAGGAGCGGGAGGGAAACCGCAGAGCTTCTTCATTCCGTCAACGTCCTTAAGAGAAATAGACTTATAATTTCTCTCGTCTGCTATTGCCTTAACAGCAAGGTAGTAGCCTGCCGCCTTCATCATAGCGTCGTCGTTTGCGGGCTTTAAGAAATTCCACTTGAGAATTCTGTTGTTGACGATATCTCTCTTTGCATCCTCGGAAAGATTATCGTATCTCTGCTGTATCTCAAGCATCTCGAAGGTCTCTATCTCAACACCCGTGGTCTTCTTAAGTGACATTCCGTCGTAGAGTGTGCCGTAAAGGTTCATATCGCGGTAGCCCGCCATACCTACCTTATCAACAAGCAACTGCTTTGCCGTAATAGCCGCACGGCAGTATTTTGCAACAACGTCGCTTCTGGTCTTCTTGCCGATGATATCGTATACGTACTTAAACTTGTAACCAAGTCCCTCGAACGTGCCGCGAAGTCCCGTTGTTCCTGCCTGATCAGCGGTAGTTACGAGTCTATCTCCCTCATACCAGCCGCAAAGTCCCCAAAGAACCATGGGAAGATGTCTGTAATGCTCTGTTACTTTAAGTACTGCGTGGGTGGGGATCCAACCTGCAACACATACAACGAGTGCGTCGAAGCTATCCTTGGAAAGAGCCTCAACCGCACTTTTTACCTGAGTTTCCTCATAGTCGTCCGCTACGGGATATACGGACACGAGATCAAGTCCCTCAGCCTTGAGAGCCTCCTCTGCCGCCTTGCATTTTCTGACGATCACGTCAACGGGAGTATTTACCTCACCAAATCCTACAAATCCTATCTTTGCCATAATTCTTAGTCCTTTCTTGTATTTAATATATTGTCGTAATATTTATATCTTTCATAGCACTCGGTATAGTCCGTGCCAAGCGTTTTGAATGCTCTGTCAAGCTCTATTGCCCTTGCCGCAGCTTCTACGGACTCAAATGCGCCGATGCCTACTCCTGCAAGTATTGCAGTACCGAGGCAAGCGGTTTCCTTATTCTTAAGAGTTACGAGCCTCTTATCCGTCATATCCGCCATCATCTGACACCAAAGGGGGCTGTTAGCTCCGCCGCCCATGGCTCTTATCTCGTCCACGTCAAGTCCAAGGTATTCAAGGTTTGCCTTAAGCATACAAGCCACCGACTCCATAACACTGCGAATGAAATGACCTCTCGTATGCTCTGCGGTAAGTCCCGTAAAGCTTCCTCTTGCATCGGGGTTATACTTAGGCATAGTCGAGCCACAGAGATAGGGCAAGAACGTAAGACCGTCGCTGCCAGCGTTTACGTTCTCAGCAAGTCCGTCAAGCTCGGCAAAGCTGAAGTTCTCGCAAAGTGCGTTTCTGAACCACTTAAGTGCCATACCCGCAGTAGGTGTCCAAGAGAGTAAGCAATACTTATCGTCGTAATTGTAGTGACAAGGAACAATACTCTTTTCATCGTATTCAGGGACTGTTTCCGAGGGCATAAATATGACCATCGTCGTTCCCGTCATAACGCTGACGATTCCCTGCTTTACCACACCCGCGCCGATAGCGCCCGCTATCTGGTCGATAGCTCCCGTGACTACCTTTATGCCGTCATACTCTCCCACAAGCGTTGCGCTTGAATGGAGCGCGGGGAGCATATTTTCTTTTACGCCGATAAAGTCAAGCATCTCGCTCCACCACTGACCTTTATGTATGTCAAAGTAGATGGTAGAGGATTGAAGCGTTTTTTCGGTTATAAACTTACCAGTGAGCTTATAGAGTATCCAATCTTCAAGAAGAAATACTCTTTCTGTTCTCTCCCATATCTCAGGTCTGTTTCTCTTTACCCACAAGAGCTTACAAGCGGGCCACGTTGCCGTGATCTCAGGCTGTCCCGTCACCTCGTACACTCTTTTGTGTCCGAAATATTCCGCTATTATCTCGGCTTCCGCAGTTGCTCTGTTGTCAAGCCAGACGATAGCGGGGCAAAGAGGATTGCCCTCTTTGTCCGCCAAAATTAGCGTTTCGCACTGCGTGTCAACGGCAAGGGCATCTATCTTGCATACTGCCTTTGCCTTTTCTATCTCGGATTTGACTATGCTCCAATAGCTTTCTGCATCGAACTCAACTATATCTCCGTGTGTGTCGAGAGTATAGTCTGCCGTGGAGCTATGTAAGCATTTCAGCTTATCGTCAAACGCCGCCGACTTTACAGACGTCGTGCCTATATCGATTCCTAACAGATTCATTCTGCACCTCTATCAAACATCTTGTTGATTTCCTCAACGGTTTTTCTGACGAGAATATCTCCGCCCTCGTGTCCCGTTACACCGCTAGAAACGTATGCGGAATAGTGACCGCCTCGCTCTGCCTTCTCTGTGGGAAGATATCCGTGAGCACCGCAAGCAAGCTGAATGAGGAAGGTCTGTTGAGCCTTGCTTCTCGCTCTTATCTGATTACCGAAGTCAAGGAAAAGCTCAAAGGAGCTGGTTGCAAAGGCAATGTCTCCAAGTCTGGCGATATGCACCTCCACAGGATACAGGTCGTGATTTTCCTGCGCCGTGTATCTTGCAATAGTTCCCGCATAAACGTGCATAGCCGCATTGTCAGCAAAGCTTATTTCTTCCGCCTTTACGGCAAATTCCTCAATTCTGCGCTTTGCCGCCTCGTACTCCGCGGGAGTTACTCTGCGCACAGGCATATCAAGCATCATAACCTTATGGCAGAACAAGCCTTCGGATTGCAATTCCTCTTTGTTTATATCGTCGTATACGTCAATTATCTCTCGGGAAATTCTCTTTCCGATTCTCCACGTTCCCTTAATATCGTACATAGAGGGATCGGCTTTTCTCAAAATTACGTTTTCTCTTATAACGTTAGGATCCTTGATGGGAGTTTCGGGGTCAACCCATCTGATAAGATCACGGGGACACTGGTCGCCTGCGGGCGAGCAAAGTCCGAGCACATAGAGATTTTCTCCAAATCTCTCGCGGAGCAGTATCTTCACCTTACCCCAGTAATCCGAGGAAATAAAGCTTCTCTGCTCAAGCACCTGCGAGGGGCATGCGACGTTCGCGACTATACCCGTAAGCTCCTTATTTTCGTCAAAGGTATATATAAGCTCTATTCCGGAATCGTTGCCGCCCTCAAGCTCGGTAAAAGTCGCCGTGTTTGTGTCTCCCCACATCTTTGCGCTTCCGTCGCTGTAACAAACTCTGCGATTCATTCCAACTGCGACTCTGCCAAAATCATTGGTATAATACGCGGGCTTTCTCTGCTCCCACGCGCTCTTTGCCGCTTCGGAAATCTTATCAGCAAGCCAATACAGCGCATCGCGATCGTCCATAACGTCGGGATCAGACTGAGCGGGTGCCTCATTCTGCTTACCGCACGCCTCTGACAAAAGCTGCGCCAAAATACCGAGCGACGTACCGAGGTCTATTTTCCTTTTACTGTAATAGTCTATTGAGGTATGCGAATGGGTTGCGTGAATTATAACGTTGTTCGCGTCAAGACCGTCAACGTCTGCAAGTCTTGCACGAGTCTCTGCTACGAGATTGTCGCCTATTCCCTCAAGGTCGCACGAGCAAATAACCATCTGCGAGCCACTCGCTTCAATAGCCATAGCCGTAACGGTTATCTCCGTTTCAACGTATTCGGAAATTCTTTCGTAAAACTGTCCCGCAAGATAAACCTTTTTCTCGGGAGTTATACTTACCTCTGACCAACCTAATTTCAAGCTCATAACTTCTCCTTATATTACCACTCTGCAACAGAGCCGTCAGCATGATGCCATACGGGGTTCTTCCAATTGTGAGGAGTCTTATTCTCCTCTATGACAAGCTCCTTGTTCACCTCAACGCCAAGTCCGGGCAATTTGGGAAGCTCAACGAAGCCGTCAACAAAATCAAAGTCTGCTTTGTTCTCAACGTAGTCAAGCACAGTCTTTCCGACGTTATAGTGAATACCGATGCTCTGCTCCTGAATTACTGCGTTATAGCTGGTTGCGTCAACATTCAGACAAGCGGCAAGAGCGATAGGTCCGAGAGGACAGTGAGGCGCGAGAGCAACGTCGTAAGCTTCTGCCATAGACGCTATCTTCTTGACCTCGGTAATTCCACCCGCGTGTGAGAGGTCGGGCTGAATTATATCAACGCCACCGCAAGCAAGAAGACGCTTAAAGTCGTATTTTGAGAAAAGTCGCTCGCCCGTTGCAATCGGAATGTTGCAGGCTGCCGCTATCTCCTTAAAGCTCTCCATGCTCTCGCAAAGCACGGGCTCTTCTATAAACATGGGATCAAATTCCTCGAGCTTCTTTGCAAGTACCTTTGCCATAGGCTTGTGAACTCTGCCGTGGAAATCGATAGCGATACCGAAATACTTTCCGCAGGACTCTCTTATCGCCGCAACTCGCTCAAGTACTGCGTCGATCTTATCGTAGGAATCTATCATTTGAAGCTCTTCCGTTGCGTTCATTTTGATAGCCTTGAAGCCTGCGTCCATCTTTTCCTTTGCAGCCGCTCCAACGTCGGACGGTCTGTCGCCGCCAACCCATGAATATACCTTCATTTTATCGCGGCATCTGCCTCCCATAAGCTCGTATACGGGCGCTCCGAAAAACTTTCCCTTAATGTCCCACAGTGCTTGGTCAATACCGGAGATCGCGCTCATAAGAACTCCGCCTCCGCGGTAGAAGCCTGCTCTGTACATGGTTTCCCAAAGGTCTTCGATGCGAGAGGGATCAGCACCTATCAGATAATCCTTCATTTCCTGAACGCAAGCAAGAACTGCCGATGCGTGTCCTTCAAGAACAGCCTCGCCCCAGCCCGTCAAGCCGTTATCCGTTACTATCTCAACAAATCCCCAACGGGGTCTGACAAAATATGTATTTACCTGTGCGATTTTCATTTTCTTACTCCTTTTATTACTTCTTTAAGTAATTTTTTACGTTTGACGCGCTTGGCAAAGACGTCTCAAACTCGTCTCTCCAATATGCGCGGGTATTCGCCGTTCTGCCGAACTCGTCCTCAACGGTAAAGCGAACAAATACGTCAATATCCTGTATGGGAAATTCCGCAACCGTTATATCTGCCTTTTCCGATATTTTGAGCGATTTGCTTTGTGCACGGCGGCAACTATTTGAAACGCGAATCTTAACCGCAGGCGAGCATTCGATATGGAAAATTCCGTTCTCATACCAAAGCTCCTTTATAATAGGTCCTCTCGATGCGTAATAATCTCCGTTTTCGAGAGCCCCGATAACCGCGCTATGCTCAAGCGTACCCGAATATATCATTGTAAAGCCGCCGAACATATCTATATCCCCGTGGGTGTCGTCCGTAGCAACACAACCTATTCTCTGACCGCTTATAAGCATTTCATCGTATATGCTCGGAGCATAGGCATCGTGTGTAGTTGACGTTCCGTGATTGTATATCTCCATAGCGTATATACCCGTAAGACCGGTATATATATCCGACGTCTCTCTTGACCAGATAGGATGATTGTAGCTTACGATAAATCCTGCCTCTTTCGCCTTGGAGATAAGTCTGTTCAAGCCGTCTGCCGAATACTCCTTCGGCTCTTTTCCGTCGCCTACGTAAACAGCCTTGGATACGTCGGGAATCTTGCTGAGAGCCATCACATCCGCCTCGTTATAAAAAGGCATAACGTTATTCCCCGCATCTTTAGGATAGAGATTTAAGTGACATACACGTCGCAAGGGCTTTGGAAGCTCCATATCTCCGTATATTTGTATCTCATATCCCGGCATTGCCAAAAACTCACCGTCGTTCAAATCATCGTGAAGCACCAAAACCTCATGGTCGGTATACGCAACAATCTGATATCCCTCTGCCTTGTAAAGATCCTTTATCTCCTTGGGCGTTTTTTCTCCGTCAGATACCGTAGTATGACAGTGCAGATTTGCCTTATAGCAATTTTTCCTACCGTCTATAAGATACACACGGTTATTTTCCATAAAACGCGTCTCCCCGTTATCTCTGAACTCGTCCCGATGCGTTGCCGCCCGCAAGCGCCTCTACCTCAGCTACGGATACGAGGTTAAAGTCGTGCTCGATGCTGTGCTTGAGACAGGATGCCGCAACCGCAAAGTTTATTGCCTTCTGGTCGTCGTAACCCGAAAGAAGTGAATAGATAAGTCCACCGCCGAAGCTGTCTCCGCCGCCTACTCTGTCTACAATGCGTACGTTGTACTTGGGGGAGAAATACGCCTTACCGTCGCTGTAAAGCATAGCTGCCCACTCGTTATCCGATGCGGAAATGCTTCCGCGAAGTGTAATAGCGACCTTCTCAAAGCCAAATCTTTCGGCAAGCTGACGGGCAACGCTTATATATCCCTCGTGATTTACCTTACCTGCATTGAGGTCGGTGTCCTCTGCCTCTATACCGAAAACGTCCTTCGCGTCCTCCTCGTTAGCGATGCAAACGTCAACGTAAGGCATAAGAGTTGACATAACCTCGTTTGCCTTTTCATTAGACCAAAGCTTCTTTCTGTAATTGAGGTCACAGGAGATCTTTACACCAAGCGACTTTGCCGCCTTACATGCTTCAAGGCATATTTCGGGGAGCTCTCCGCCAAGCGCGGGCGTAATTCCCGTAAAGTGGAACCAATCCGCTCCGTCAAAGATTTTATTCCAATCGAAATCAGAAGCAGATGCTTTAGCAATTGCAGAGCCTGCTCTGTCGTATATGACCTTCGACGCTCTTTGTGACGCGCCCTTTTCCACAAAATAAAGTCCGAGTCTGTCTCCGCCGCGAACCATCATACGGGTATCCACGCCAAAGTGTCTGAGCTCGTTGACAGCGCACTGTCCTATCTCGTGAGCGGGGACCTTTGATACGAACGCCGCGTCCATTCCGTAATTGGAAAGAGACACCGCTACGTTTGCCTCTCCGCCCGCATAGCTTGCCTCGAATTTACCTGCCTGAACAAAGCGGCAGTATCCCTCGGGATTGAGGCGCATCATTATCTCACCGAACGTAATTATTCTTTTCATTGTTTTTCTCCTCTTACAGTGAATTTATATTTGTAACGTATTTTTTAGCTTCTGCCGTAATCTTGTCAAACTCGCCGTTCTTTATCCATTCCTTATTAACGAGGTTTCCGCCGACACCTACGCCCACGGCTCCCGCCTTTAAGAAGTCTGCAGCATTGTCGGCATTTACACCGCCAACAGCCAAAAATCTTATGTGGTTAAATGGAGCGCACACCGCCTTAACGTATGCGGGGGCGTTTCCAACGCAGGGGAACAGCTTTACAAAATCCGCTCCCGCATTATACGCCTGCTTTGCCTCGGTAGGAGTATACGCGCCGGGCAAGGATACCAAGCCAAGCTCTCTCGTCGTCTTTATGACCTCTACGTCCGTATCGGGAGAGATTATGTACAGTGCTCCCGCCTCTGCCGCAAGTCTTACAAGCTCGGAACTCGTGACCGTTCCCGCGCCTACAAACATCTTGTCACCCATCTCTGCCTTGATAGCCTTGATAGCTTCGGCTGTATCAACAAAGGTTTCAGGCTGCTTTTGGTTAAAGGTCACCTCAACCAAGGTTATTCCTCCCTCATAAAGAGCCTTTGCCGTATCTACTGCCTGCTCTTTATTAAGACCTCGCATTATTGCTATTATCTTTTGCTTGCTTATTTCGCTTATTACTGCTTCGCGCATGTTACCTCCCATTACTTTTTCATTAGATTTTGTCAATATAGTATTCTTTTAATATTAAACCCATTTTCACACTATTATTTTACCACAATCGCCCAAATATGTCAACAAGCCGAAGTACACAAAAATGCCACAAAAACATACTTTTTGTTGTACATTTTTTATGTGCATCTCTGTGACCCTTCGGCATAGTTCAATATTACATATAAAATTGATAAAAAGGCTTGCTCGCTGATAAATATTCTTACTCTATCGGCGCTATATCAACGTAGCAAACGTCGTACAGCTTGAGCGTTGCGTGCCATTCGGCAGACTCCGCTCCATTCACTATCATTTCAGTTATCACCGCCGCATCATTTCCCGCATCGGTTCTGTATACGGTTATCTTATACTTGCCCTTCATTTCGTTCCATGAAAGCTCTACCTTCTTCGGCTCGGCAGCATCGTCGTCATTGTAGTGAGTCAGCAAAATTCCGTGGTGCGCTCCGTCGGTAGCCGCTACACAGTAAACATTCTCGCACGACTCAACACTTACCGCATTTCCAAGATCGGCAAGATTTGCAAACCAATAAAGCGAATAATAGGTTTTAAGAGGCTCTTGGGAAAGAAGCTCAAATACGCCGTTAAAAATGGCTCCCGGACTCAGATCGTAATACATCAGCATATCAAGCGGCGCATATTGACAAGCCGCCATAACGCCGGTTACGTAGGATGCTCCCTTTATTCCGTTGATTGCTCTGAGGCTGTACACGAAGCTCTTGCCCCAGCCCTTTATATACGCCCACTCGTTCAGTATGCTTTCGGTCTTTTCATATCCTGCTTCGTCGAGCATGCTTCTGACGAAGTTAACGCGGTCAACAACTGTTTCAACCTTGCAGTTATACTCATGCCACGAAAAGAAATCGAGCGGAACGTTTCTCTTTTTCATCTCGTTTATAAATTCCATCATGTACTGTCTGGCGCCAACGGCAGCAGGTCCGCCTATTTTGAGATTCGGGAAAAGTCCCTTTAAGTGGTTTGCGGTAATTTCATAGAGATCAAAAAACTGCTCCTTCGTACCGCTCCACGTAGGTGAGTTGTTGTCCTGCTGAAGGTCGGGCTCGTTCCATATTTCCCAATATTCAATATTATGATGGAAGCCGTCAGCCCAGCCCTCGTTGTAGTGACGAATAATATGCTCGCAGATAACAGCCCACTTTTTAAAATCCTTAGGCGGGTGAATATAATATTTTTTGGGAGCGTGCTCTATTGTCTGTCCAAGACGGTAAAACACCTTTGTGCCCGCGTCCATTATATTTTGCAAGTATCTGTCAGTCAAAAAGAAATCATAAGACTCGGGAAGCTCGGGATCTGCGTCAAAATCAGGGAAAACCCTATATATATCAACTACGTGAGGGCCTCCATACGCAGTGGAATCATCGGAATCGTGAGTTCTTGCGTACGGAAATCTCGCTTCCTTATAGCTCTCGAAATTTCCGCGTGTCTGTACTGCAGCCTTGCTTTTGGGGCCGTTGTTTACGGCGTTCATAGGCTTTATCGCGCCAACGGTATTTGAAAAATCAACCTTAATCGTGTTCATAATACATCTCCAAAACAATCAATATATATCGACTTTAGCGAGAACGGGTAGATGGTCTGAGGGATATTTGCCGTTTTTAATATTATTTACGACGGTATAATATCTGGTGTATACTGTATCGGTTGTAACGAAAATATAATCGAAAACGTAGGGGTGTCTTTTAGTAAAATTGCCTTCTATCAAGGTAGGTCCCGTATCTCCTTTGACCTTCGCAACCTTTGAGGTCATGCCAAAATTCGGATTATCCCCCATAAAGTCGAGAAGAGCACTGCCGCTCACGGTCGTAGTAGTATTAAAGTCACCGAGAACTATAACGGGAAGATCGTCCTTGTTAACCTTCTTGATAAGCGCCGCAAGCGCGTCTATCTGCTTAACTCTGACTTCCTCAGTTGCCCGATAATCGAGGTGTGTATTGATGAAAAGGAATTGCTTTCCCGTTTTATTTTCTTCAAGAACGACGTAAGTCATGGTACGGTATTGGTTTGAGCCCTCGTATTTTGATTTCCTCTCGGGAGTATCGCTGAGGAAATAGTATCCCTTTCGCTTAACGGTAAATCTATCCTTTTTCCAATAGATATGGTTGCCCTCGTCAATGTCTCCCTTATAAAGGTCGTAGGTTTTGAGGTTTTCAATAAAGTATTTGCTATGCCCCGTACCGTCCTCCTGAGTTCCGAGAACGTCTACGTCATTCTCAAGAATAGTTGTAACCATTCTAAGTCTGCAATTTGACTCTCTGCCCTCTTTATTCATATCAAAGAGAATATTATAGGTCATCACGTTCAAGGAAGGACTGTTCAGATCTTGAATTTCATATCCCGATATTGAAATTTCCTTGCTTTCCTCGTCTCCCGTTGCTTTTGCAAGAAATGCGTCGATAACCTGACAAAGAGCGCTGTAATTCGCGCCCAACAAAACTATCTTTTTGCCGGTAACGCCGATCAAGCCGCTTTGATTTTGCGCGTACGCCGCCGCAATAGCCTCGTCGTCCCCATCAAGACCTATCAAAATCTCAGGGCGGTCTTCATTTGAGAGCTCCACCTCAAGGGTAGTGCCATAAAGCGCCTCCAGCTTTTTGTTCAAATATACGAACGCCCTTCCTGATCCGGTAATGGCGCTGTTTGAGCATACGACCGTATAGTCCTTCAAGGCAACGCCGTTGATAATCAGCGGACCAGTCACCGTCGGCGCCTGAGTTTCGGTTTCCTCCGTATTGCCGTTGTTACAGCCAAGAACTGCGGGCAAAAGCATAATCAATGCCAACAAAAAGCTTAAAAATCTTATTTTTCTCATTTTTTTCTCCTGTTTTGTATTTTAGATATATTACAATCATCCGTCAGAACTTTCAACGTCCGTTCCTGCGGCTGAATAATTTTCGAATTTTAACTTAAGCGGTATTTTCAATTCAAGGTTATAAATAAAATAATCGTTCTGTATTCATTACGGTATATTGGGGTGTTGTTCTAACGTTAAGTAAAATTAAACAACTGCACAAGCCCGTCAAAGACGGACTTGTGCAGCATTCTGTAGCTATTAGTCTAATAGCATATCACACGTCACGAACTGTTGACATGTTTTAAAACGTATTCAAAATATATTGCGAAGTTTTTTTAATCAGTCTTCTTTTCTCTTGATTACGAGAGCCGCGCCGGAAGCGAGTGCTATCATAGCAACGCCTGCAATTCCGATAGAGCCGCCGCATCCGCCTGCAGCTGCCTCAGTCTCGGGAGCAGGAGCAGCATCGGTGTTAGCCTCAGTATTTGCGTCGGTTTCGGGAGTCGTGTTGGTGTTGTTATTCTCGTTGTTATTCTCGTTGTTATTCTCGTTGTTCTCGCCGTTGTTCTCATTGCCGTTCTCCTCGCCGCCTTCTTCGCCGGCAGAGGGTACGTCTAATTCGGGAGCAGCAAGCTCGTGCTCGGTAACTGCAAGTCCCTTGTATACACTAACGTTGTGAACCTCCATAGTAAGGAACTGCTCGGGGGTAACGTTGTCGCGTCCGAAACGGATAACGTATTCCCAGTTATCGTAAGCCCAACCGTGGCTCTCCTTAATCATCTGTGCGTCAACAGGCTCATCTTCCATCGAGAAGATCAATTCCCATGCGCCGTCCTTAACGACGTAAACATTATAAACGGTAATGTTATATACGAATCCAGCAGTGGTTTCGGTATTCATAGCGCCTTCGGGATGCTCACCGGTACCCTCGTCCTTGATTTCGATAGCGTAGGTCTGGGTCAAAGCAGCGTCACCGGTAGGTCCGTCGTATTCAACCGTAAACTTGGTGCTATCGTATTTTCCGCCCGCGTTTACAACGTAGGACAGGGTGTTCTTACCGGGAGTAAAGAAGAAGCCGGTTCTCCAGTCGGGATAGTATCCTATCGCCTGATTTTCATCCTCAGCGCTGAGAGTGAATACGGTGGTATAAGCGCTCTGGTGCATAGTGAATCCACTACCGGGCAAACGTCCGCCGTAACCACTTGTGTGACCCTCGTTTTTGACATCAGTCTGGGGAATGTAGGTAAAGGACATTCCGTCCTCTGAGACCTCAACGTTAGCGCCTGCCCAAGTAGCCGTAACGCCGAAGTATTCCTTGTTGTTGAAGTCTACGTTAGCGATAAGCTCGCCGTCTTCAACTGCGCCGTAGTTTTCGGGGAGCGACACCTCGCTGTTCTCTGCGAATGCCGCGATTGCCATGAAGGGCACGGTCATAAGAGTAACCAATGCCAAAGCCAAAATTTTTTTCATTGTGTTTTTCATAAAAAACCTCCTTAAAATTTTATTGAAAAAAATTTGTTTACTGTTTTTAGAATGGGTCTTCCGCCCAGTTATCGAGACTGTCATTTCCGAATATTACGGAAAATATCATAATATCCTTCGTATCAACAGTAACGACTCTCATTTCGGGAGAAACGTATTTTTTATTGCTTTTCATTTTTTCATTCCTCCTTATCTGTAATAAATTAACTTTGCTATAACCGGAAGGTGGTCTGACGGATACGGTGTGTAATCAGCATCGTCGTACTCATTGTTTATTACCGAGTATTCAACAGCTTGCATATTTTCATCGGTGTAAAGGATATAATCAAATATCCATTCTTCACGCTTTTCGTGCTCCGTTATAAGCGTACCGCCCATATCATGCTTGATAATTGCACTATCCTCAGACGTAAGTAGGCCGCTGTTACCAGTAAGCTCAGCAATAGTCTGCTTTCCGGGAGTAGCATTCATATCTCCCATAACTATCTGATTGGAATAGTCAGCTGACATATTGTCAAGCCATCTGCGCAGAAGTCTCGTCTGATAGTCACGAAGAAGCTCATCATCGGGGTAATTAGAGCCTGTACCCTTTCCATAATGCAAATGAGTGTTTACGACGAGATACTGTACACCCTTATCATCTTCCAAAACCACGTATCGGAAGAATCTGCCTATTTCGTCAAAGACGGATATGTCAAAGTTACCCTTAGTATCCAAGGTTAAATCCGCGCCTTTAGCGTCTACGTCCTTATACTCCTTTGCAAGCTTTTTGTAGTACCCTATGCCGCTGGTGACAAGCGTAAATTTATCGCTCTTGTAGTAGATTGCAAGATTCTCATTTCCGTTTCCGCCGGACTTGTAGCAAGAATATCCTTTAAGCGCCGACAAATAACTGTCCCAATCACTGTCGTCCTCTTGCAATCCGAGCACATCGGGATTGAACGTCATAATAGTATCTACAACCTTGGAAGGATCTCTGCCCTCCCAACCGTTATCATCGTCCTTGCCCTCGATATTATAGGTCATCGCTGTCAGGGAACAAGTGTATTCACCTGTTCCCTTTGTTGAAAAAAATTCAAAAGGTTATCTCTTTTTTCGTATGGGCTGTATTTCTTTCCGTCAACCGTTTCTACCTCATACTGATACGTCAAGCCATTCTTAACAGTTCCGCGGACGTCGCTCAAGTCGTTATATGCAGCCATAGCGATGTCGGCTACCGTTCTTGAATTGTTCTCCGAATCGTAATCGGAATAAATATATTCCACGTTTTCCCCGTTCACAATCTTTACGTAAAGAATTGCCGAGAAGGCTCTCTCGTAGTTTTGAGATTTTATATTAGTAATAGCGCAATTTATCTTGTAATAATCGCCATCCTCCAAAACTGTCAGCGCGTCGATTTCAAGATACTTAACGCCTTCTCTGTCGGAAGCATCAAGTGCCGCCTTAGTAAACTCAACGTCGGTAAGATAATCGGTAGGAGTGATCAACATTCCCATAATAACGTTATCCTCGCCGTATTTTGCCTTAAAGGTGTCGATATAGCTCTTGTAGATAAGACCTGTAAAGCGAAGTCCCGTAGGCTCGTCTATACGAATAGACGCTCCGTTTATAAGGTCTACCACGGAAGGAAGATTTCCGCTTCCCTTATAGACCTTTAGATCGCTAACGGTTACGACACCGTCCTGATTTCCAACGTTAGAATTACGGTAGAAACGCAATGCAAGCTCGGGATCCGTCGTACTCCAGTTCAGTGCAGTCGCAGGATCATTAATCAATTCATCGGGGTTAAGTGCGCGCACCAATACCCACTTGTTGTCCTGCAATACCCAAAGATTGTATATAGTACAGTCAAAATCACTCGTAGACGTGCCGTTATCAGATATCTGAATTGCATACGTCTGAGTAAGAGCCTTAGTTCCGCCGTAGGTTCCCTCTACACCGGCAACAACTGCGTTGTTTTTGCCTTCGTTCGTACTCTTGTTAAATCTGTATGCGTTCTGACCGGGAGTCAAAATAAAGCCTGAATTCCAGTCGGGGTAAAATCCTATCTCTTGATTTGCATCCGAAGCCTCCAAGGTAAATACAACGGTATACGAGCTCTTGAGTATCGGATAACGGTTGACAGCCATATCCTTACCCCATGCGCCCGATTTGCCATCTTCTATTCTCATCTCGATCGTGTGCTTATTCAAGATGGTCTCGTTTATTCCAGCCCAGCTGTCACCGGTGTTCCATATACCGGGCGTACCGTTGAAGTCAGCATAATAGAGCAGCTCGCCGTCATTAGCATCGGAATAAGACTTGGGCATGGGCACGCTTATCTTTCCGGCAGTAACTCCAAGTCCCTTATAAACGTCCAAATTACTGAGAGTTACGTACTTGCCCTCTTGTGATTTATCCAAGCCGTTACGGTAGAATCTAAGCACGTATTCGTAATTATCTGCCGTATCGGTGTTCCACTTCAAATTTTCTTCAATCGCAGCAGCTGCCGCTTCGTTTCCGGGAGAGCTGAACTTAAATATAAGAACCCACTTACCGTCAATCGCCACGTAAAGATTATACTCGGTAATATCGTATTCGAAGTTGGCTACATTGCCGTCGTTCTCGTTTCCGCTATCCATGATCTCAATAGCGTAGGTTTGCTTCAAGGCCTTCGTTCCGTTGTAGCTTCCCTTTATCTCGCTTCCGTTTTTATCAACGAGAGTTTCACCCAATTTACCAACACCGTATCTAAAGCTGTCAGCACCCGGCTTCAAAATAAATCCGGTGTTCCAATCGGGATAAAATCCTATCTCCTGATCCGCATTTTCAGCCTCTACCGTAAATATCGCGGTATAGGAGCTTTGAAGCATTCTATAAGTAGGATAATGCAGCTCAGCGCCCCAAGCAGCGCCCTCCGTAACGATTGCACCGTTCGCATCATAGGTAGTGGGCACCAAATTAATAGAGCGGTCCGTCACATTATAACGGTTCTCATTCATTCCCGCCCAAGCCTTTTGGGGAGTCCACAATCCACCGTTATCGTTTGTGAAGCTTGCGTTTATAATACACTCAACATCCTGACCGTAGGAACCGAACGCGCTAACAAATCCTTCACTTACCGAAAGTCCGGTATAAACGCTCAAATCGCTAACGGTCATACCCAAATTTTGAGTTGTATCCTGTCCGTTACGGAACAAACGAAGCACGAATTCGTAATTGCTTGAATTCCACGTCAAAGCATTTTTGATAGCAGCTGCGTGCTCGGAATCCTTAAGGCTGAACAGCTTAACCCATTCGCCATCCTGAGCCACCCAAAGGTTATATTCGGTGATATTGTACTTAAAATTCTCTTTTGCTCCGCCGTTTTCATCGCCTTCATCCTTGACTTCGATCGCGTAAGTCTGCTTCAATGCCTGCGTTCCGGCATATCTTCCCGAAAAGATAGTACTTCCGGTCGATCCACCGGCGTATTTACCGTATCTGTAGCTATCCTGACCGGGCTTCAAAATAAATCCGGTGTTCCAATCGGGGAATAGACCGAGCTCTTGATTTGCGTCTTCAGCCTCCAAGGTAAATACTACCGTATAAGCACTCTGGAGCATACGGTAATCGGGATACGGTAAGTCATCGCCCCAAACTGCGCCCTGTGTAACAAGATCACCGTTTGAATCATACATGGTAGGTATCAACATAACCGAGCTTCCGTCAGAGGAAGGACGCTTTGTCTTCATACCCGCCCAACTTTCTCCCGGGCTCCAAAAATCTCCTGTGCCCTTAAAATTTGCAGTATAGATAAGCTCACCGGTAGGGGGAGCCACCTTTCTGTTCGTAACAGCAAGACCACTGTAAACGTTACAGTTGCTGACTATCAGCGACTTTTTTACTTGAGACTCGTCAGTTCCGTTACGCCAGAAGCGAAGCACGTATTCATAGTCACCGCTTGACCAATTCAACGCAGAGTCAGGGTTGCAAGTCAATTCACTGCCTGAAAGCGAATACAAGAGCGTCCACTTGCCGTCAAGAATTACCCAAAGCTTATAAGCGGTAATCTTATAGTTTCCTCTGCCGGTTCCGCTGTCCTCAACCTCAATAGCATAGGTCTGCTTCAAGGATTTCGTTCCGTCATACGTTCCTTCTATACCCGCGTAGGTAGTACCTGCTCTATCTCTGCCGAACCTGAAGCTATCCTGACCGGGCTTTACGATAAAGCCTGTTTTCCAATCAAGGAATAGACCTACCTCCTGGTTCGCATCTTCAGCTTCCACGGTAAACACTGTGGTATAAGCGCTTTTAGACATCTCATATTTTGAAGTATCCAGTGCGCCGCCCCAAACGGATCCTTCTTCTCTTTTGAAAGTAAACTTCAAATCTATGGAGCGTCCGTCTTCGGAAATCTGGGGATCTATGCCTCCCCAACCACCTATGGGAGCATCGGAATTCCACGCTCCGCCGCCGTTAAAGTTGATCTCATCAATCAAATCTCCGACTTCCGCACTCGCGGGCAAAATTATCATCGGCATTGCCATCATCAAGACTAGCGCAAAGCATAAAAGCTTTTTTGCAATCTTTTTCATGTTTTTCTCCTTTCAAATAAAATTACTATTTGGGAGTTAACCTAAATTGTTTATTACTTTGAGTTCCTTGTTAATAGTGTTTCTGTTCATAACAAGGTAGATTTGCATGTTCTGATTTCTCTCCATTATCATTTTACGAGGAATCGTATATGCAGTAGTATCGAATACGATGCCTATGTCAGTCGTTCTCGAATCGTATATCAAGTCAACGAGCTTGGTATCTCCCTCGTCGTCAAGATATCTGAGCTTCAATACGCTTTCATAATAGAAAGGTACGAGCGTTTGCTTACCAAGACTTGCCATTACCTCGAACGCCGCCCCCGTCTGATCGTACTTCGCAGTATTCGTGTTGGGGATTGCGTACAGAATAGCAATGTTGTGGACGTAAGAATAATATTCCTTCTGATCCACGTCGTACTTAGGATAAGGCAACGGAGCAAAGCCGTCGGTCATGTCAGTAAAGTTTCTCGCGGTATAGAAGTAACCGATGGAGAACAGCATCTCGCCGTCAGCAAACTTCTGCACGAGTATGGAAGAGTGCTTACTGTTATAAAGCTGAGTGTCTCCCGCATTGTTTCCGTATTCCCCTGCGCCCTCAATGTGCATAAGGTTATACAGGCGTCCCATAACATCTATTGAACGCTCGTCGCCAATGGCAAGAACTGCCTTACCCTCGTTATCTCGCTGGATAATAGTTCCGCCTGCTCCCACATACCAGCCAACTGTATTAGCGTCGGTGCAAAGGAAGCCGAACTGGTCTTCAATATCTACCGCCTGGCTATTGTTCAAATCCTTCCACATATTCTTTGAAAGCGTTGCCGCTTCATCGATAGTCCACTTGCCCTCAAGAACCATCGTTCTGAGGTTTACGTACGCATCGTCGCCGTAGTTTTCTGCAAGAAGCTTCTTATTTACGAATATGGAGCCCGTGTTGCTTACCATATCTATACCAACGTCACCCGCCATTACGTAGTTATGTCCGTTTAGTTTAGCGGCGTTCATGTAATCCTGCGCCCACCAGTCGCCCGTAAAGTCAAGGTACTTGGAGTCGTCAAGGCTCTTAAACCAGCCTTCAAGAACGAGAGCCATTCCGTTCCACTGAACGAGCTGATATGCGTCAAACTCCGTGGACTCCGCCTGAAGAAGAGGACGGATATCCGTTGCCGCATTACTCGATTCCGAGCCGGTGTCGATAAAGTTTATCTGAAGATTGAGATAATCCTCTGCCTTTACGTTTCTCTTATAAAGCTCGAGAGAAATAAAATCTCCGTCCTCCATAGAGCCGTTCATGTCGTAGAAGTATTCAGCAGCATTCGACGCGGTCGTAGTCTGCCAAACGTTAATTTCTTCTCCCTCGAATTTGACGCCCTTAACCTTGTCACTCAGCAAAAGACCGTCGTCCGCTTCGGTAGTAACCGCAGCCTCGGTCTCATTCACAGAGCCACCGACGCAAGATACGATAAGCGGGCACAACATCAAGATTGCCAATAAAAGCACCATTATTTTTTTCATAAATACCTCCTGAATTTACTTTGTTTTTTACGGTGAAGCGTGTTGCGCCACAGTCAAAACGCAGCTCGCTGATATTCACGATACCATTATACCGCGATTACCCGTCTTTTTCAACAAGCATAAGTTTCCAATTATACACTAAAAAGTAATATTGGGTGCACAAAACTTGTGGCTTTTTTTTGTAAATTTTCACTATTATAGTTTTTTCTATTGACAAACTGAAACCAATACTGTATAATCTACTTGTGCAAACAAGCCATATTTACACAAATTTATTTATTTTGAAGATGGAAGTAAAATACAAAATGAAGTTCACTCATTACGACTACAAGTGCATATATTACGCGCCGTCAAATAATCCCAAGAAAAAATATGACTCAAAGTTTTTTATTGCCAGTAACCGAGCCGAAATAAATCTCGGTCTTGAATATCATACGTCCTCTATATCCATCTATACCGAGGACAAGGAATTTGAGCACTTCAAGCTCGGAGTCGACTTTTCCCCTCCCGGCTCTCTTCTTAATGGCAGATGCGAGGACAGACTATTTCTCAACTTTATACTGAAAGGAAAAGGGCGAGTAAACGGCGTGCCTTTTTCCGCAGGTCAGTTTTATTATACTATCCCCCTACAAACGCATACAGTAGAAACCGATCAAGACGATCCGTTCGTTTCCGCATGGATAGCCATTAACGGAACGTACGCGCAGCATGTCGTTAACGAGCTTAATAAAAAAAGCTCACAAAGACTTATGTCCTTGGAGCACCGAGCAGATATACTTAAATTAACCAAAATCTTCATATATGAGATCAATTTAGGAGAAACGTCCATCTCATACCTCAAGTCTATCATAGACATTTATCTTTCGTACATAGTACCAAACAGCAGTCCGCAGCCCCCCGAATGGGTTGGAACGGAGAAAGCCGCTCAATTAATAAGAGAGTCAAGAAATTACGTAAGAAAAAATCTTAAATCCGTTACGGTCGCAGATCTTGCCGAGGTGCAGCACTACAACGTAAAATATTTTTCCCGCGTATTTACCGAGGCTATGGGCATGAAACCGCTTGAATATATCACGAATTGCAGAATGGAATGGGCAAAAAACTCCCTTACACACTCAAATCTTTCCATTCCGGAAATAATGGAAGCGATAGGCTACGATCACAGAAACGGCTTTACTACCGCCTTTAAGAAAAAATACGGCTGTCCGCCTGCGGAGTACAGAAGAAAAACGAAGCGCACCTCCTCCTGAGTTGACCGCCACGCATAACGAACAATCGCAAAATTACAAGTTTTGAAATATCGCAAGAAGTGCGGTCTCGCCCGACTCATAGACAAAACGCAACTATGAGTCGGGCGAGACCGCACTTCTTTATTTATCACTGAATTATTTTACCTTAACGTCGGTATCGATGCTTGGACCTTCCTTGAGCTTCTTTCTGTCCCTAATTATATCGATCACGCAAACGCCTATCATTCTTGCAAGAATAAACGGGAATCCAATGTAATGGAAATACATCAGCTTCTCTCCTGCAAATATCACGCCTATCAAAACGGTTACTATTGTAGAAACCCCACCAAAGGCGGAAAACGTAGAAATCTTTATCTTGGACAGCGCGTAGTTACTCATCATCGTCGCAAATATCGTAGAGCATACGCCCAGCACCGCAAACCCGAGAAGATTTTCGAGGTCGAAGTATGGATCAAAATAGTGAAGGATATCTCCCTTTACGATATGTCTCACAACGTTGACCGAATTGAAGCACACAGCGCCCAGCATCGAGGAAACGAAGGTTATCTCAAGCGGGGTAAAATGCGCCGAGGATTTTCTGGAGAAAACGCAGAAAAGCGCGCCCACCGTCAGGGCGAGAATAAGAAACAGTATTCCGAAGAAGCTCGATTTGCCTCCCTCGGTAGACGTACAAACGGCAATATAAGCCGCGCCCGCCATTCCCAAGGTCAAAAATACACCTTGCAAGAAGCTTGGGTACTGTCTGAAGAAAATAAATTCTCCCACACAGTAGAAAATAGGCGCAAGCGAAAGCAAAACTGCCGTCGTAACTCCATTGGTCATGGAAATTCCGAGTGTTTCAAAGAGCATATACAAAACAGGCTCGAAAAGCGCCGTGAAAATCAAATTTTTTATATGCGGCGTTCGTGGGTTTTTCTTAAAGATATCCTTGATCTTTAGCTCAATCTTTATAATTTTAAATGTTTTCAGTATCAAAAACACAACGAAGCTCAACAAAAAGCGAAGTGCGAGCAGATCAAGGACGTCTATCTTTTCCGAAAGCGCGCCTGTAAAAAAGGGGGTAGCACCGTAGATAATACATTTACCTACGGCTGCAAGATAAGCCAAAATATTCATTAACCAGCTCCTTGGATTTTACCACTTACAGGTAACTGTACCGTCATTTTCAACCGTCATTCGCACGCCACAAGGAGCGCTCATTGCCGCAAGACGTTCAACAAGCTCATAGTCTCTTGCCTTGCGGGGAAGTCCCTCGTCGCTCTTGGTACAATCCGCACGCATAAGCTCAACGGGCATAAGACGCAAGGACGTAAGATTTCCGTCCTTTGTTTCCCAATAAGGAATAACTGTCTCCATCATCTTTCTGTCAGCCATAAGACCGACGGTGAAATTCTGAGAGCGCTTTTTCAAAAGCTCGTGTACGGTATCGTTTGCGTCAAGTCCGTTCTTCTCAAAGAACTCTGCCGGCGCGAACTCAATACTGTAAAGCTGGAGTATAAAGTCACCGAGCGAATAGAAAATAGGCTTATCGTTATATACCTCAACGGGCTGCAAAAGGTGCGGTCCGTGTCCGACAATCGCGTCAGCGCCCATATCTATACATCTATGGCAGATCTCCTTTAAGAAGTGAGGAATATCCTCTTTTGTCTGTCCGTCTATATCGTGAGCGTGCACGGAAACCATTACGTAATCGGATTGCAACTTTGCTTCGAATATGGCAGTAGCAATTCTCTGCATATCCTCCTCATTGGGAACAAAGCTTCTCTTGGTCTTCTCTCCGAGTATAAACTTAAGCTTACCAAGCTCTGCCTCGGTATCGGCAAGGGGCGGATAATATCCCTCTTTACGGAAAATATCTCGGTCAATATTTATGCCGAGTCGGTCGCCAAGTCCGCGAAGAAAAGCAAGCTCCTCGCGAGTGACCTCAAGCTTTTCGGTCATACGTATGCCGTTGATGCCGGGGCGTCCGGGAACTCTCTCACTCTGTCTGCCCGCCATACAGCAGGGTTCAAAGCTGGTGTTGACCGAAATAAGAGCTACTCTGCCGTTTACCGTGTCAAGATATCTCGGTGCGGAAGCCGCGGCAAGATTTCTGCCCACGCCTGCGTGAACGAAGTCGCTCTTTTCTACGTAATCAAGTGTCTTCATCATTCCGTCAAAGCCAAAATCCATTATGTGATTATTGTTAAAGGTAAGCATATTAAAGCCAAGACGTCTCATATCGATAAGTGCCTCGGGATTGGTGCGTATGTAAGTGCCCCCACTGAACTGGTTGCCGTAGCACTCACCCTCGTAGTTCAGCGTTGTTTCAAGATTAAAGAAACGCGCGTCACCTTGGTTTATAAAGGGAGTAAGCTCGGAAAAGCCGACGTATCCCTCCTGTATTCTGCGCTGAATAATGGCGTCTCCCGCCGCAGTAAATTTCATCATAATATTTTTTCCTTTTTATTCTTCTATAAGAGAATGAATTACGCGAATAAAAATATTAAGTCCGTCGGGAACAGAGCTCTTATCAAGCCATTCCTCGCGAGTATGAGATCCGTTGTTTCGGAACACACCCATGTCTACAGCTACAATTCCGAGTGACATCGGAACGTTTGCGTCGGTAGATGCGCAAACAAGAGATATCTCCTGCCCCGTCACCTCGGCTACCGCGCGGCGGTATATCTCCACCAAGCGCTCCTCGGTCGTAACGTCTACGTCTCCCTTGCAAGGGCGATCGCCGACCAAAGTAACGTTCAAACGAACCTCGTCGCTGTTGGCTTTTGCAAAAATATTTTCAAATGCCGATTGCATAACGGCAAGGCACTCTCTGTCGTCGGAACGGTATTCGCAAAGCATTTCTGCGTTTTGAGCAATCGTATTTACGCTCGTTCCGCCTGAGATCACGCCTACGTTATACGTAGTTGTCGTGCCTTCCTTCTTGGGAACCTCGAGCTTATATATTTCCGTAACTATTTCGGAGAGCGCGGCAATAGCATTCTTCTTGCCGAAAGCCGAAAAAGAATGTCCGCCCTCAGTCAGAGCCTCTACCTTGTATCGGTGAGAGCCGACCGCCGCATTTACACAGTATCCGATATCCTCGTCAAGCGTGACAAATTGCTTGATGCGTCCCTCAAAGTCCTTCATAATCTGTCTTGTTCCGACCAGATTACCAAGCCCTTCCTCGCAGGCGTTGCAAACGAACAGAAATCCTTTTGGGGGTACAATTCCGTTTTCAAGCATATATTTTATGCCGTACAGCATAACCGCCACGCTTGCCGTATCGTCACCCACTCCGGGACAGTATATCTTCTCGTTGTCCTCGTGAAACTCGGGATAAAATTCGGTATCGGGGAAAACAGTGTCAATGTGCGCGGCGATTACCGTAAGCTCATTACTTCCCTCGCAGTTCATAGGGAAAATACAGTTATTAACACTGTCGATATACACGCCTTTTGCGCCTACACTCTCAAGCCATGCTTTGCAGTATTCCGCGCGCCGTCTCTCTCCGAAGGACGGCGCTGGTATGTGACAAAGCTCGCGAAGTGTTTCCAATACATTCTCTCTGTTTTTCTCAACGTATTCTCTAATCATAGCAGCTCTCTGTTCTTTTTATCAAAATATGCGTTTATTCCTTAATCAAATAAACCGTTTATCATGTCAAGCGTTGCGCTTACAAGATGCTCTCCGCTCTCATATCCGACGTAACCCGATGATACGTACGCGCTGTAATGTCCTGCATCCTGCGCCTCCTTCGTAGGAAGGTAAGCAAGAGCTCCGTTAGTCAGCTGAGCAATAAACGTCTGCGCAGCGGCGCTTCTCGCTCTTATCTGGTTTCCGTAATCGAGGAACAGCTCAAAGGGATTGGTTACGAACACTACGTCTCCAAGTCTTACGGCGTGTATTTCCATCTCAACGGTATTGCAGTATTCCTGTACCTCGTAACGCTGAAGCGTTCCCGTATGCACGTAAAGCTCTGCGCTATCCATATAGTTAAGAACCTTTCTTCCCTTGAAAAACTCGCGTATTCTGTTCTCCGCGACAGCCTTTTCAGTGTCTGTAACACGGCGCAAGGGTAAAGAAAGATTTCTTGCGCTATGCTTAAATTCGGCATCCAGCGTTATCTCGTCTATTTCCTCTATCGCCATCTCTATCTCGTTGAATATTCTTCTGCCTATCTTCCAAGTTCCCTTTACGTCAAACATCGAAGGATCTGCTCTTCTGAATTTGGGATTATTTCTGATTACGTTAGGATCTTTTATGGGTGTTTCCGGCTCTACCCATCTTACAAGGTCACGGGGGCACTGATCTCCCGCCGCAGCGCAAATGGGAAGGAGCATAATATCGTTTCCGTACTTTTCTCTCAAAAGTATCTTTACTTTACCCCAATAGTCCGAGGATATAACGCTTCTCTGCTCCATTACCTGAGCGGGACAAGCTATATTCGCCACGACTCCCGTCATTTTCTGATTTTCGTCGTATATGAACAGCATCTCAATTCCGCTGTCGTTACCGCCCTCAAGCGCGGTAAAGGTTGCCGTATCAACGTCGCCCCACATTTTTGCCGTTCCGTCCGTATAGCACACTCTGCGGCTCATTCCGACAGCTGCCCGTCCAAATGCCGCCGCATATCCTCCGAGTGCTCTGTTCTCCCAAGCTGCATCCGCCGCATTGGCAATGGCATCTGCAAGAAATTCAAACGCATCGTCAGGACTCATTACGTCGGTTGATTCAACCTCCGGGATATACTCGCAGTCCTCGGGCATAAATGCGCCCAGCATGTGAAATGCTCCCGAAGGGGATTTTTTCAGCGGGCTCTTTCTTCTGTACGTATAAGAGTTATGTATATGAACACTCGATATTATAATGTTACTTTTGTTTATATCCGCGCTCTTGATTCGCTCTCGTACGCACTTAACAAGCTCCTCTGTAATAACGACTATATCGCAAGAGCAAAATATTGCCTGCTCGCCGTTTGCTTCTATTGCTAACGCCGTAACCGTTATAGGCGTTTCCACCTCATCTGTCGCACGCTCGAAAAACTCTCCGTCAAGAGCTATTTTCTGCTTTGGCGTTATATCCGTTTCTGCCCAACCGAATTTTATCATATCTTCTCCTTTAAGCTTTAAGATTTTTACTGAATTATAGCACACTCATACCGCTTTTTCAATACTTTTGAAAGAAAAAGTTACTTTTTTTAATATGCGTTATTCACAGATATATTTTATTCTTAAACTAATTCTTCAAAGCGAATTTATATTAAAACCCGTACATACGGAATATCGTCTCCACCATCAAGAAAATTGAAAACTTCAAACGGTTCAGCCGCTTGTTATTCGCTTATACTGCCTTTTATCGCGGATATAACTCCGTCTGCATAAAACGAAAATCCGAGAAAATTCGGATGCAAAGCATCAGGACTGTACATCTTTGACTCGTGCGGAATAAAATCCATACAGTCTATCACCGTAACGTTTGACAAGTCTGCCGCTGCCTGCTTTATAGTTTCTCCAACCGTATCAAACGTCCCAACTCGCGTTATCCTTTTACAATTTCCGCGCCAAACGGGAGTCAATGCAAAAATCTTCGCATAGGGATAAAGACTCGAGAGATTGCCGAAAAAGCCCTTGCACTCTCTCTCAAGCTCATCAAGACTTCTTCCCGCCCAGTCGTTCGTACCGTATGCCACGGTAATTATGTCGGGCGCAAGGTCGTCCTCTAAGGTCGCAAGCTCCGCGCGGAAAAACTCTCCCGCAACGCCCTTGTTTATCGCATCCGCATCAAGCGCGTCCACAAGCAGGGATGCGTAAGACATAGATGGATTTGCCGCATCGTATCCGTGAGTAATAGAATCACCAAAGCACATCATTTTAATGCCGTGCTCCAAAGGCTCAAGCGTTGCTCCGTCGTCAAGCTCAAGGCAAACAAGCCTTGAGTTTACCGACCACGGCATATAAATCTTCACCGTCTTTTCTCCATCTCCAAGCTCATATTCTCCCCTGACGGTCACCTGCTTGTCAGGCGAATTGTCCACGTCGTCACCAAGCGTATACAGATGCTCTCCGTCAACGTAAATATCGTGGTTAAAATAAGTTCTCGACGAGGTATGTGAAGCATTCGCCTCTAAAGTTAGCGTTTTAGAATTTGTAACAAACTCAAGGCGCACTCCCGCGGTAGAAAATGCTCTCAAATAGGACTCCGATCTTATATTCTCATACATTTTGAACTGTTCATCGGTAAAGCGGTAAAAGCATATTTTACCGTCCTCCTCAGTTATTCTGACAGCTCCCTTGGTTATTTTCTTTATCTGTTCATACGTAAGCTTCATATTAATGTCCTTTAATTTACTGAAATAAAATGATACATTCTTGACTCGTAATCTCTGAGTCTTTCCTGAATACAAATGCCCGCATTCATAAGAGCCTTACCCGAAAGCACCTGCCCTGTCTGTACGTTGCGATAATACCTGTTTTCGTCAAGTCCGTTCAGGCGAACGTAATGTCTGTCGTAGATTCCGCCTCTGATAACCACGTACGTTAATAGCACCTCGTTCTTGTCCTCAGATACGAAGCTCCACGCGCATCTCGTTCTGTCCTTCCACGGAGATATAAGTCTGTACAAATCACCCTTGTTTATGAGGTCGTAATACTTTCTGTACTCATCACACTGCCCCTTAACAATCTCCTTTTCCTCGTCGGTAAGCTTAGTAAGATCAAGCTCGTATCCGAACGTTCCCGACATAGCAACGTGTCCTCTTGTCGTAAGAGGTGTCGTTCTGTTTGTCTGGTGGTTGGGGCAGGCTGATACGTGCGAGCCCATCGAGGACACGGGATAACACATAGACGTACCGTACTGTATATCAAGACGCTCGATTGCGTCGGTATCATCGCTCGTCCAGCTTTGAGGAGCGTAATAGAGCCACGCGGGATCAAACCTTCCGCCGCCGCTGGAGCACCCCTCAATAATCAGATGGGGATATTTATTAAGTATTCTTTCAAGCAGCTCGTAAAGTCCGAGAACGTATCTGTGGAATACCTCACCCTGTCTGTCGGCATCAAGCAATGCGCTTCCTACCTCGGTAAGATTTCTGTTAAAGTCCCACTTTATGTAAGCGATATTCGCGTTATCAAGAACTTGGCTTATGCAATCAAACAAATAATCCCTTACGTCAGCGCGGCTCATATCGAGCACGTACTGGGCTCTCGCTATGCTCATAGGTCTATTTGGAGTCTGCAACGCCCATTCGGGATGCGCGCGGAACAAATTACTGTCCTTGGATACCATTTCGGGCTCAAACCATATACCGAACTTCATACCGAGATCATTCACTCTGTCTACAAGCTTACCAAGTCCGCCCTTTAGCTTGCTCTCATTGACAAACCAATCACCGAGTCCCGATTTATCTGTGTTTCTATCTCCAAACCAACCGTCGTCCATAACGAACATCTCAATACCAAGCTCGGATGCGGTCTTTGCTATATCGTAAAGCTTTTCTTCGTCAAAGTTAAAATACGTGGCTTCCCAATTATTTATAAGTATAGGACGGCGAGTATTCTTCCACTCACCACGGCAGAGATTATTTCGGTAAAGCCTATGATAAATACGGCTCATTCCGCCAATGCCCTCGTTTGAGTATACCATTACCGCCTCGGGAGTCGTAAAGCTCTCGCCTGCTTCAAGCTTCCAGTTAAAGCCCTCGGGATTTATACCCATAAGCACCCTCGCGCCACCGTCGGTATCCATCTCTGCGGATGCAACAAAATTACCGCTATAAACGAGGTTGAAGCCGTAAGCGTCACCGTATTCCTCGGTTGCGTCGTGTGAGCAAACAGCTATAAAGGGATTATGCATAGCCGATGATGCGCCGCGCTTGCTTGAAATGACCTGCGTTCCGTGCATAAGCGGAATTCTCTCGAATTTTCTTTCCATAGCCCAGCTTCCGTAAAGATGGATAAGGTCCATATCTCTCGCATCGTGGAAATCAACGCAGGTGCTGAATATCCGCTGAATATTCATCATCTTATCAGAGGTGTTTTTTACACTTACGTGACGAGTCATAGCCCCCAGAGCTTCAAACACGGTATAATAAAGAGTTACCTCTGCTCCGCTTGCCTCGTCAATACAAAGTATTTCAAGCGTCGTTGCCTCATCCGCAGCTGCATACGTTGCGGGCAGACCTACTATTTGGGGCTTGCCTGCATATATCTTATGTGACACGTATCTTATATCTGTATCAGCCGTTCCCGTGGAGCGAATTATTGACAGCGCGCTTCCACGAAAGTCTCCGCAGCCGTTGCAGGAATATTCCATACGGCTTACGTCCTTACTGAAATAGGGTTCTCCATTTTTCCAACAAGGGACACCGGGGCTAAAGGAGCTATGGCCTACCGTATAGCCGAGATAATCCATCTCACTATCGGGAATATACGCTCCGTAGTAATGATGCAACAGGTATCCGTATCCATTTACCTGAAGTATATAGCTTGTTTTATTTGTATCTAATTTAAAAATTTTTGTTGCCGATATAAACTGAATAGCCATAAAATTCCTCCAAATGCTTTTATATGCGCTTATTATATCACATCGTTCAAAAAAAGCAATAAACATTTTGTAAATCTTTATTATCTGACACTTATTATAACAAAAATGTGCAGAGTAATTTAGACAACAGATTACGAAGAAAAATGAAAACCGAGAAATTTATCTCGAAAATTTCTATATAAAAAACCGCTTTCACTATCGTTTTGATAGCAAAAGCGGATTTTATATTGGTTTATATTCGTGCTCTTTTGTTATACACTAAATAAATCAGCCTCGGGTCTTTCCGCCTGCAACGTTAAGAGTTACACCGTCAACGTAACCTGCCTTCTCGCTTGCCATGAACGCAACTGCGCTTGCAACCTCGGAGAGCTTGCCCGAACGTCCCATGGGAGTCGTTCCGGTCTTGCTATATCCAGCGCGAAGCTGCTCAACAGTAATTCCGCGGGTGTATGCCAAAGCGGTTTCGTAAGAAATCGTACGGAGTCCCGTAGCCTCAAGAATACCGGGGGCGATGCCGACGACGCGAACGCCGAATCTGCCAAGCTCCTTAGCCCAAGATCTCGTCAGCGCGTTAACCGCTGCCTTGGAAGCCGCGTAAACGCTCTGTCCCTCAGAGCCCTCGAGTCCGCACTCGGACGACATGTTAACGATAACGCCGCTCTTCTTTGCCTTCATAATTCTCGCGGTTGCCTGAGAGCAGTAGAAGAGTCCTTTGAGGTTTACGTTCATAACCTTATCCCAAACGTTGTCGTCAAGCTCAAACTGTCCTGCCTCGTCTACGAGAAGTCTCGGGATATTTATTCCCGCATTATTGACCATTACGTCAACCGTGCCGAAGGTCTCAACAGCCTTAGCGACCATTGCGTCAACCTGCTCCTTTGAGGTAACGTCAGTCTTAACGTATATCATATTATCCGCGGTAGCTCCCTTGAATTCGGGAACGTTATCGCTTATATCACAAACCACTACCTTTGCGCCGTCAGCAAGAAATTCCTCAACTACTGCGTAGCCGATTCCGCACGCGCCACCGGTAACTATAACTACTTTTCCTTCAAGTCCAAGCCAATTATTCATTTTCATATCCTCCAAAATCAGTCTTCAAGCTTTATTTTCATCTGCGCGGTTTGACCTGCCTTATGCTTTTCAACAAGGCTGTGAATTCTCTTAACGGGGTTAAGAAGCTCGCTGAGAGTGTAATCGTGATTGAGGGTATCAACGATGTAGGAAACGTATTTGCACATATTAACCTCAACGTACCATTCTCTGCTTGCAAGCTCGGGACGGCGGTAAACGAGGTTGGTGGTAAATATTCTGCTGATAACTCCGTCAGCGTAAGCCTTGTCAAACTTTGCAAGACCGTCTGTAAAGAGACCGAAGGTAGCAAAAGCGAAAATTCTCTTTGCTCCCTTTTCCTTGAGCTGTGCAGCTACGTCTATAAGAGATTCGCCCGAGGAGATCATATCGTCAACGATGATAACGTCCTTGCCCGTAAGGTCGCGTCCGAGATACTCGTGTGCCTCGATGGGGTTACGTCCGTTAACCACTACCGAGTAGTTTCTTCTCTTGTAGAACATACCGATATCAAGACCGAGCACGGATGAGAAGTACATGCATCTTCCCATAGCGCCCTCGTCGGGAGAAATTATAACCAGCTCGTCCTTGTCGATAACAACGTCAGGAACGTTGCGAACGAGTGCCTTTATCATCTGGTAAGAGGGTCTTACGTCGTCAAAGCCCGAGAGCGGAATTGCATTCTGCACTCTGGGGTCGTGAGCGTCAAAGGTAATAATGTTGGTAACGCCCATGTTTACGAGCTCCTGAAGCATGTAAGCGCAGTCAAGCGACTCTCTGCCGCTTCTCTTGTGCTGTCTGCCCTCGTAGAGCATCGGCATAATTACCGTAATTCTTCTTGCCTTACCTGCATTGGCCGCGATAATACGCTTAAGGTCTGCGTAGTGGTCGTCGGGGCTCATGGGAACCTCCTGACCGTACATCTTATAGGTAACGCTGTAATTGAAAACGTCGCAGATTATGTAAAGGTCGTGACCTCTCAAGGACTCGTGAATAAGTCCCTTTGCCTCACCCGTACCGAAACGGGGACAATCCGCGTGAACGAGAAAGGTCTCATCCCCACCGTGACGGCGCCATTCCTTCAAATAATAATCCACCTGCGCCGCAAACTGCTCGCAGCCTCTCATGCCTATTACGCTAAGCTCTGCATACTGTGATTCCTTCATTTTAACACCCTCCAAGTTAAATATCAACTTTAACTAAATTATAACACATTTTCTTTCTTTTAACAAGGGTGTTCAAACTTTTTTTACACAAAAATGTCAAAACGTGACTTTTACTAAAAATAAATTCAAAAAATCCCCAAATATTGGGGATTTTAGGTATGTGCATAACATACTTTGAATTTGCAAGTAATTTTAAACAAAACCGCATTGGCAACGGAAATCCATCACCAATGCGGGAAAACTTATTTGATTTTGATTAACATAGAAACGTGTAAATTAGTGTTCTAGTTATCTATCATCAAAATTAGCTTGAATTTTATTCTTGGTAAGTTTATAAATTATAAGCTTTTGAACACATTTTTGTAGAATTTGCAAGATTTAAAATGAAAAACAACCGCACCCCAAAGTTAATGCCATTAGATTAACTTAATGACATTGACCCGAAAGTGCGGTTGAGCAGTCTTGCTTTTAAATTATTCCATTATCAATCAAAATTTTTAGAAATTCATCCGATGGTGTCCAAATTTGAAAATCCGGCAATGCGATATAGCATTGATTATCAACATATATAATATCGATGTTGGATTTTATGCGAGGATGTTTCTTGGAATGTAATGTTACATCAATATTTGATGTGGTGTTTGAGATGTTTTGTTTATCGCCGAAAATATTTTTCCAAACGATCTCATCATCGGTATTTTCTAATACAAAGGTATCTGCTTGATAGTTATAATCTTGTTTTAAATACAAATTTGAATCACTACCAAGTGTATAAATGAATAATGGATTTTCCGATGTGTCAGAATAGGCATTAGTTGAAAAAGGAAAACTGTAGTATGAACCCAATTGGATATCATTCGTGTTTTCTGAATTATAACGTTCGGTAACGAAAAACACAGAGGATTGATAATATCTTTCGTCATTGTAAAGCAAATACCATTCTTTATTATCTTCTATAAAATTTATATTTTTGGAATAATTACATGAGCTTAATAAAAGCACTACGATGCATATTAGAATTATAATAGCAATTGTTTTTTTCATTTTTCGTTCTCCGCAAACTATTTGAAACACAGGGGGACACAAGAAACCGTCCTCTGTGTTCATTTGTCAAGCAATATACTTTTTAAGAGTTTTTGCCGCGCTTTTTACAAAAAGCGCGAAAATCGCATCCTCGCGTCCTCGCATCCTCGCGTACTCACTTAAGCTCAACTACCGTAACGCCGCCGTCGCCCTCGCCGAACTGCCCTATGCGGAAGCCTGCCACGCGCGAATCCTTCTTAAGATATGCCCAAAGAGCGTTTTTCAGCGCGCCCGTTCCCTTGCCGTGAATGAGTCTGACACTATGGAAGCCTGCGATTGCCGCATCGTCAAAATACTTATCAACCACGCTCCAAGCCTCATCTCCCGTCTTTCCGCGCAAATCGACCTCTCCGCGGAAATCACGATTGACGGTAACCTTAAGAGGTGCGCTCTTTTTCTCGGCTTTCTTCTTTTCGGGCGTATCCTCGATAAGCTGAAGGTCGCTTACCGCAACCTTGGTCTTGATAATTCCTATCTGTATGCCGACCTTACCGTTCTTTTCGGGATCGTCCGTAAGCACTCCCGTCTTGTCAAGGCTTACGACGTAAACCTCGTCACCCTTTCTTAAGGCTCTGGGCAGCTTGTAGTTATCAAGCTTTCTGTGCACCACGGGATCGAAGCTATCACTGTGAGTTCTCAAATGCTCTCTTATTTCACGGCGAGCGTCTGCCAGCTCCTTGCCGAGTCTTTCGGACTCGCGCTGCTTCTGCACTCTGTCGAGCTGCTCCATAATAAAGTCGCTTGAAAGCTTGGCGCTGTCAACCATATTCTGCGCCTTTGCGCGCGCATTTTCAAGGGCTTTTTCGGAGTCTGCAAGGCGCTTTGCAATATCTGCCTCTGCCGCTTTTTTGTAGCTCTCGTATTCTACTCTCTGCTTTTCGGCTTCGTATAGCTGCTTTTCCGTCTGCTGACGCAAAAGCTCAAGCTCTCCAAGTACACTCTCAAGCTTCTTGTTCTCGCTTCCGACGAGCGACTCTGCGCGCTTTACTATTTTTTCGGGAAGTCCGAGCTTTGAGGAAATGGCAAACGCATTGGATTTACCCGGTGTTCCTATTATCAATTTGTATGTCGGTCGAAGCGTTTCAACGTCAAATTCGCAAGAAGCATTGCACACTCCGTCCGTGTCAAGCGCATACGTTTTAAGCTCGGTATAGTGAGTCGTAGCCATACACATAGCACCTGCCGCGCGCACGTCCTCAATGACCGCAATAGCCAAAGCCGCGCCCTCAACGGGGTCTGTTCCTGCGCCAAGCTCGTCGAAAAGCACGAGGGTTCTTGAATCCTTTTCCTTTAAAATACTTACGATATTCACCATGTGCGAGGAGAAGGTAGAAAGAGACTGCTCTATGCTCTGCTCGTCACCGAGGTCAACAAGCACGCTCTCAAAGATACACGTCGTGCTTCCCTCGTCGCAGGGCAGATGCAGTCCCGCCTGCGCCATAAGCGAAAAGAGACCGAGAGTTTTGAGGGTTACTGTCTTACCGCCCGTGTTAGGGCCTGTAATTATGAGTGTGTCGTACTCGCCGCCTATCGAAAGTGTTACGGGAACGACGCTTTTTTTATCTATAAGCGGATGTCGAGCACGCAAAAGTCGGCAAGCGCGCTCCTCGGTAAGTATCGGCTCGCAAGCGTCCATTCTTCTTGACAGCTCCGCGCAGCCGAAGGTAAAGGCAAGCTGCGTGACGTTTCTGTAATTGAGGTTTAACGACGGAGATATCCCCGCTACCGCCGCAGACAGCTCGGAGAGTACCCTCTCTATCTCGTGCGCCTCGCGTGACTCAAGCATAGCAAGCTCGTTATTAGCCTCAACCACCGCCATCGGCTCAATAAATATCGTCGCGCCCGACGAGGACGTGTCGTGTATAAGTCCCTTTATCTCATTTCTATGCTCTGCCTTGACAGGGATAACGAACCGTCCGTTTCTCTGCGTAACTATGTTCTCCTGCAAATACTTGGAATAGCTGCCGCCCGTGTACCTTGCAAGCGTTTCTCTTACCTTTACGTTAGCCGCTCTTATCTTGCGCCTTACGTCCGCAAGCGCGGGGCTTGCCTCGTCGGCAATCAGCTCCTCGGAGATAATAGAGCGGGCTATTCTGTCCTCAAGCGTACGGTTTGGTATGAGTCTTTCAAAAACCTCGTCGAGCGAGGTGTCAAACAGCCTGTTTGAGCGTATATAGTCAAGAAGCTGTCTTGAGGATCGCAAAAGCACGGCAACGTCAAGTAGCTCGCGAGGTGTCAGCACAGCTCCCTTGAGCGCTCTTTCGCACACGTCCGAAATATCCACGACTCCGCCGAACGAGGGCATGCCCTTTGCATCAGAAAGTCGCTTCGCATCGGTTGTAGCCGTCTGCCTTGCTTTAGCCGCCTCGATATAAGTTGCGGGATATAAAGCTCTTGCCGCCTCCGCCGCGCCCTTTGTCGGACAGCTGTCGGCAAGCATCTGTCTTATTTTATCAAATTCAAGAGTTACCAGTGTTTTTTCAGTTATACTCATGCTACTCCTTTATGGAATGATAAAACTCAAGAGTTTCAAAATTTCTTTCAAGATGGTTTATGATGTAGGTTTCACTTGCTCGGGCAAGCGTTGAGAGCTCCTCGCCCTCTACCTTAAAGGCAAATATGCGTTTGAGCGGCGCACCCGATACGTATTTCCACGCCGCGATAGCAGGCGCGCTCATAGGCACGAGCACGGTACTCGTCATAGTGGCATCAACTCCCTCTGCCGCTACGCGTTCCGCGCCTCCTTTAGCCCTCATGCAATCCTCGCAAACGAGTCCGCCGTTCATAACGTCAAGCCACGAGGACTCCACTCTTTCCGAGTTACAACGCAAGCACTCCGAGAGATCGGGGGAAAATCCCGACTCCTCTGCGGCAAAAATCTCGTATGCGCTTTTAATTTGCTCAAACGGCTTCAAATTGTTTTCAATAGCATATAGGGAGTTGAGCGTCATGCGGAGCGTGCGACTTGCGTCAACCTCCTCGCCCGTTATTTCCCCGGCAAGCTGAACGATATACGACGCGAGCGCAAAGCCGCGTATATCGGCATTCAGCCCGAAAAAGCTATCATTCACAGAACCTCCCGACAGCCACTTCATTCCGTTGCGCTCGTAGTATTCAAAGTTGGCATAGGTAAACAGACGGCAAACGCCCATAACCTTGCTTTTCAATGACCTCGCTCCCTTGGCAATCATAACCGACTGCCCTTTTTCCGTAAGCACGGTCACGAGTCTGTCATTCTCACCGTAAGCGCACTCGCGTATAACCAGCCCGTCACAGGTATCTCTCATGACCGCACCTCCAATTCTAATAATTTATTCCTCGTCTCTGTATCCGAAGTTTCCGACAGTTCTCGCACTCTCGCGCCAGTTTTCCTTAACCTTTACCCAAAGATTAAGATATACCTTCGTACCGAAAAGCTTTTCGAGGTCGTCTCTTGCGTAGCTTCCTATAAGCTTGAGCGCCGCGCCGTTCTTACCTACGATAATTCCCTTGTGCGATACCTTCTCGCAGAATATCTCCGCGCGAATGCTTATAAGGCTTCCCTCGTCCTTGAACTCCTCGATTACGACGGCAGTTCCGTGGGGGATCTCCTTGTTGAGCGTTCTGAGTATCTTTTCGCGGATTATCTCTGCCGCAATCTGTCGCTCGGGCTGATCCGTCACCATATCGTCGGGAAAAAACCACTCCGACTCGCTAAGGAATTTCGAGCACTCGTCAAGAAGCTCGCCTACGTTCTTGCCGCTTCTTGCGCTTATCGGAACAAACGCCTCAAAGCTATGCTTGTCCGCATATTTCTTTATAGTTTCAGCTATCTGCTCACGGTTGCAGGTATCTATTTTGTTGATCGCGATGAGCGCGGGAATACCGCTCTTTTTGAGATACGAGATTACGTTTTCCTCAACCGTGCTTATATCCTTCGTCACGTCAACGACGAGCACTACGGCATCAGCATCGCGCATTGTGCTATCCGCCTCCTTGACCATATACTCGCCAAGCGTATTCTTGGGGCTGTGCATACCCGGCGTATCAAGGAACACAAATTGCTCCTCGCCGCGTGTGTGTATTCCCGTAATTCTGTTTCTCGTCGTCTGTGGCTTGCTTGAAACTATTGCCACCTTCTCTCCGAGAATTGAGTTCATAAGCGTTGATTTTCCAACGTTCGGTCTGCCTACTATTGCTATAAATCCCGTCTTTTTCATTACTTTACTCCAAGTCCCATTTTTTCAAGTATTTCACTCTGTCGCGCTCTCATTTCCCTGTCGTCCTCCTCGGAGTCAACGTGGTCGTAGCCGAGAAGGTGAAGCATTGAGTGTACCGTCAGAAACGCGATTTCTCTGTCAAAGGAATGTCCGAATTCCTCCGCCTGCGCTCTTGCTCTCTCAAGAGAGATCACAATGTCGCCAAGCGCTATCTCAGGCTCGTCCGTAGGCGGCTCCTCACTTCTCTCAAAATCGGTAAGCGGAAAGGACAGCACGTCCGTCGCTTTATCTATATTTCGGTAGCTGTTGTTTATCGCGCGTATTCCCTCGTCGTCTACGAAGGTCACCGAAATCTGTACGTCATTCTGAAATCCCTCGTAGTCAAGCGTCGCCTTTACCGCCTCGCGTAGCAGCATCTTCTGCTTGTAGGTAACGTCCTCTCCCGATTCGTTCATAAAGTATATCATAAGTCCCGTTTTCATTTTTTCTCTCCCTGCCTTTTGTTATTTCTTGATGCCGCGCCTCGCTCGGCAGCCGCTTTTTCGTATTTTTCGTAAGCCCTTATAATCTGCTGTACGAGCTTGTGGCGCACCACGTCCTTGTCCGTAAATGCGTGTATTTTGATGTCCTCGATGTCGTCGAGTATCTTGACTGCCACCGCAAGTCCGCTTTTTTGCCCTGACGGAAGGTCGGTCTGCGTAAGGTCGCCCGTAATGACCGCCTTTGAATTAAATCCGAGACGCGTCAAAAACATCTTCATCTGCTCCGGAGTTGCGTTCTGCGCCTCGTCGAGTATGATAAAGCAATCGTCAAGCGTTCTTCCGCGCATATAAGCCAGCGGTGCTATCTCGATAATTCCCTTTTCAAGCTGACGCGCGTAGTTTTCAGCGCCCATCATCTCGTACATCGCGTCGTATAGCGGACGAAGATAGGGGTCTATTTTGCTTTGCAGGTCACCCGGTAAAAATCCGAGCTTTTCGCCCGCCTCGATAGCGGGGCGCGTAAGAATTATTCTTGAAACCTGCTTTTCGCGAAGTGCCTTTACTGCCATCGCAACTGCGAGAAAGGTCTTTCCCGTTCCTGCAGGGCCTATACCGAATACCACCGTATTCTTTTCAATGGCCTCGACGTATCTGCGCTGTCCGACGGTCTTTGCCTTTATGGGCTTGCCGCGCGTGGTAATACAGATGCACGCGCCCTCCATATCGGCAAGCTCCGCCGTATTTCCTTCCTTCACCATCTCCATGACGTAGCCAACCTGCTGCTCCGTGAGCGTTTCGTTGTACTTCGCCATGTTTTTAAGATATCTGACGGCATCCGCCGCCATATCTACGTTTTCCTTGCTCTCGCCCGTGATTATCACCGCGTCTGTGTCCTCACCCGCGCGATTGTGGATACTCACGTCAAAGCATTTTTCAAGCATTCGCACGTTAATATCAAAGCTTCCGAAAAGGCGCGCCGTTATTTCCGAGGAATCAATCTTTACCGTCCTTGCGTATTTTTCCATTCTTTATCCGCCCCTCTCTTGTTTTTTATAATCCTTTATTGCCGTAAGCTCGACCTCAATAACTCTCTCCCGCGCCACGTTCTCGACAGTCTGTATCAAAGCGTCAAGCACGTACACCTCCCCCTCAAGATGTCCGAAAATCTTTTTTGATTCAAGCGTTGCATCGGGTATTTCCCGATAAACCTTTTGCCACAAAAGAAAATTCGCCTCGGCGAGAGCCTCGGCTTCGCTTCTCACGCAGGTGCTTTCGGTATACTCCGCGTACTCAACCGTCCGTATCCCCAAAGGCAATTTTCCAAGTCCAAAGGGATTAAAATATTCTTCCCTCATTATTGTATCATAACTTGTATACAAATTTCCACTATTTTGAAAAAATTTTACTTCTTTTTCAAAGAAAATAAGTGTTTTTTTAACCTTTTTCTTTCCCGTATACGTTTTTTTAGTGTAAGAGAGCGGAACTTTTATCTCGTAGACGTTATCGCACAGCGCAAAAACCTTCCCCCTTGAGCGCGTTAAGCGGAGCGGAGTGTCCGCAGTTCCGTAAACTCCTCCGACGAGCAAATCTCCCTCGCTCACCGCATCACCGATAGCAACGGCTATGTTTCCCCTTACCTCCTCAAAGCCGACTATTACGCCGTTTTTGCCACAAACGAGATTTGACGCAATAACTCCGTCATCAACCTCAGGCACAACCGGCTCAACCTCTCTTACCTCCACGTCGGCAACCGTACCCGTAATATTTATTGCCATCCACGATATTTTGTCCGAAGCAATCAAAAACCGCGTTTCCGTTCCGTCAACATCAATATCTTCCTTTTTGCTGCCTACGCCCATGCCACTCTCTTTTAATATCTCTATTATCTCGGAGTCACTCACGCGCTCGTTTCCCTCAATCCTTATATCCCAAATAATGCTCCCCGATGTAAGAGTAAGAAAGCAGAAAACGGCAAGCCCCAACAGAAGCCCCGGGCGCTTCAAAACACCGAGCGCAAGAAACGGAATACCGTGTGCGCTATGGGTTTTCAGGTCAATGCCGTGTCTTGTTCTTAAAAGCCGCGCGCGAGATGCGGAGATAATATGCATACGAAAAAACAGCCGCTCTCCGTCGTCCACTTGCCGCTTACCCATGCTGTGATAGCGGCAGCTGTTCTGCGCGCAGAAATTGACGAAATCAACTCCGTTTTTTTCGGGAACAGAGATTATTTCGTAGCCGACCAAAAACAAAAGCGGATGTATCATGCGTCCTCCTCAAAGCTCACGGAAAAAATATTGCCGTCAACCACCGCCGCGCCCTTTTCAAACGACGCGCACGCAAGCCGTTCTCCCTTTACAGACAGCTCACCCTCTCTTAGCTTAAATCTTATTTCCTTATCTCCATAAGCGGTAATACCGCCCCCGCCACGGACGGTAAGAGAGTTTCTTCCGCGCAGCTCAATGAGAGTTTCTCCGAGAAAAATATCGGGCTTTATATCGAACTCATGGCACAGCCGTTCTCGCATACGCACAGAGTCCGTGCCCGCTTTTGTGTTTTTCTTTGTCATATATCCTCCGCAAGTGTCCTATAAGTCATATTCCTGACCGTTTGACAGTAATATTTACCGAACGGATTTATTCAAAATATTTTATGCCCACGGAGACACTTAAATGACTCTTATCGGAACGAGAAAACGGCAAGGCTCACGCCAAGCGATAATAAATCGGCGATATGCCTTTGCCTTCATGAGCCTTTTCGTGATTATTCTGTTTTTTAAAAACGCGCAAGCCGCCTCACTTTGGGTACAGAACGGACTTTATCTGTGCGGCACACGGCTCATTCCCGCGCTTTTCCCTTTTATGGTGCTGTCGTCTATCGCAATCGAAAGCGGAGCGTTAAGGGCACTGTGTAAGCTACCCGCAAGACTCTTTCTACGCGCCTTCAAAATAAGCGAGGACGCAACAAGCGCTGTAATTATCGGCTGGCTTTGCGGTTTTCCCGTCGGCGCACGCTCGCTTTGCGAGCTTTATGCGAGCGAGCGTATAAGCTTTTCGGAATATAAGCGGGGTGTATGCATAGCGAGCACGCCAAGTCCCGCGTTTCTTATAGGTGCTGTCGGCAAGGAAACCTTTGGCTCACCCCTTGTAGGAGTGGTTTTGTACGTCTTGTCTATCTTAATTTCCGCACTTATAGGTGCAGTAATGGCTCTTGGGGATAAATCTGTGCCTCTCCCCTCGCCTCGGACACCCAAAAAGAAAACGGTTCGAGGCTTTGCGGGCGTTTTCACAAACGCCGTCACAAGCTCAGCCGCGGGTATGGTATCCGTCTGCGCCTTCGTAGTTTTCTTTTGCGCGTTTCTCGGAGTAATTGAGGGCACACTTGATCTTTTTGAGCTTTCCGACACCGCTGCCGCCCTTATATTCTCCTTTTTCGAGCTTACGTCGGGCGTTGCGCGCATAGGGGAGATGAGTGCCGAATGGAGTCTTGCGCTGTGTGGAATTGCCGTTGGCTGGTCGGGACTCTCCGTCCATTTTCAGACGGTTTCCATGTGCTCCGACGCGCCGTTTGAACTAAAGCCGTACGTCCTCTGCCACCTTGTAAAGGCTTTGCTTATGGGAGCAGCCTGCCTTGCTTTATCAAGCTGTTTCAGATAATTTTTAGAAAAGGGCTGAGTTATTCAGCATGAGAATCTAACGAAAGGCTTCCCCACGAGGGAAGACTATTTGTAAACCGAGCCTTAGATTACAAAATTTTATTCACAAGTACCAATATTTTTCGGGTCGCCGAGGACGTCGACCCCTACAGTTTATTAAAAGAAACAAGCTCTGATATTTTTGTCTGTTTTTACATTCAAAAGGCTATAAAAGCTGTATTTCGTTTTTACTTGTTGTAGGGGTCGACGTCCTCGGCGACCCGTTCTAATTAAATTCTATCTTAAATTCTCCTCAAAACGTATCCGCAAACGCGGTGGCAAGGGCGTCACAGCGCTCGTTATAGTGATGCCCCGCGTGTCCGTGTACCCACACAAAAGTCACCTTATGAACACTTATCAGCTCGTCTATTCTCTGCCAAAGCTCCACGTTGAGCACGGGAGATTTATCCGCCTTTCTCCAGCCGCGCTTTTTCCACGACTCAAGCCACCCTTGATTTATCGCGTCGGTAAGATATTTTGAGTCCGACGTGAGCGTTATCTCGCAGGGCTCTTTAAGCGCTTCCATGGCGCGGATTGCCCCAAGCAGCTCCATTCTGTTGTTGGTCGTCATACTCTCGCCGCCCGAAAGCTCCTTTTCGACAGAGCCGAAAACGAGTATCGCGCCCCAGCCGCCCTTTCCGGGATTTCCGCGGCATGCGCCGTCCGTATATATGTCAACGTGCTTCATAAAAAACGTCCTTTCAAGTTTCTACGAATACATTTTACCATATTCCCTCGCAATATTCAAGTTAAATTTGCAATATCTCTATTGATTTTGGGTAAAAATTGTTGTATAATTATTTATTATACACTTACGCGGAGGGTACGTATGCTCAACACTAACGATATTTACAAAAAAGCTGACGAGGAATTTATTGAAACGGAAAAATCGTCCGAGCTTATCTTCGACGGCAAGGTGCTTCACCTCTACCGAGACGAAATATATCTTCCGAACGGCAAAGAGAGCTTCCGCGAATACTGCCGCCATATTGGTGCTGTATGCGTGGTTCCGGTCACTGACGAAGGGGAAATAATCTGCGTCCGTCAGTACCGCTACGCCGTAGGCAGGACGGTGCTTGAGATACCTGCGGGCAAGCTTGATTCGCGGGACGAGATACCGATTGACGCCGCCGTGCGCGAGCTTCGCGAGGAAACGGGAGCGGCAGCCCAAAAAATCACCTATATGGGAGAATATTTTTCTTCTCCCGCCATACTCGACGAGCGCATATATATGTTTTTGGCCGAGGGACTTGAATTCGGAGAGACCGACTTCGACGAGGACGAATTTATAGAAATAGTAAAAATTCCCGTTGACGAGCTTGTCGGCATGATAATGCGCGGCGAGATAATCGATGGAAAAACGCAGGCGGCTGTCATGAGAGCCGCGCTTGCGATAAATAAAGAGCTTCAATACACAGCTCAAGCTGAAAGGAATTAAAAAATGAAAAGATGCTTTAGAGCGGCAGACGTTCTTCTGCCCGACATGACCAAAACGGATGCAAAAAAATGGGCTGTCGTTGCCTGCGACCAATTCACAAGCGAGCCCGAATACTGGGAGAGCGCAGAGCGCGAGGTTGGCGACGCTCCCTCTACGCTTCGCCTCATTCTCCCTGAGGTATATCTTAGCGAAACCGAATCTCGCATATCCAAAATAAACGCAACTATGAATGAGTACCTTGGCGGCGTTCTCGTCGAGCACAAGGACTCCATGATATACGTTGAAAGAACTCAGTCTGACGGAGACGTGCGCCGTGGCGTCGTGCTTGCGGTCGACCTTGAGGAGTACGACTACAAAAAGGGCGCAAACGCACTCATACGCGCAACAGAAGCGACTGTCGTTGAGAGAATACCTCCACGCGTTGCCATAAGACGCGGAGCGGCTATCGAGCTTCCTCACGTAATGATGCTCATTGACGACCCCGACTGTTCTGTTATCGAGCCGCTTACGGACAAGGACGGAGAGATAACTTACGACACCGAGCTTATGCTCGGCGGCGGACACATCAAGGGACGCTTCCTCTCGTGCGAGGAGAAAAAGTCGCTTGCAAAAGCACTTGACGACCTCGTTTCTCCCGAAAGCATGTCTGCGCGCTACGGCGAGGAAAACCTCGCTCCACTGCTCTTTGCTGTCGGTGACGGCAACCACTCCCTTGCGTCCGCAAAGGCGGCGTACGAGGAGATAAAGGCAAAGATAGGCGCGGACGCAGCAAGCACGCATCCTGCAAGATACGCGCTCGTAGAGGTCGTAAACGTACACGACGCTTCTCTCAAATTTGAGCCTATATACAGAGTTATGTTTGGTGTTGACCCCACCGACGTGCTTGCAGAGCTTAAAAAGTACGCAAGCTCTCTCTGCGGATCTGCAAGCGCGCAGACCGTGCGCTACGTAAGCGCCGACGGTGAGGGCACGCTTACGGTAGACGCGCCCGTGCGCCAGCTTACCGTCGGAACACTTCAGGACTTTATTGACGAATACATAAAAAGTCACGAAGGCGCGGAGGTTGACTACATTCACGGAATAAATTCCACCGAAACGCTCGCTCGCCGCGAGGGAGCTATCGGATTTATATTCGACGGAATGGGCAAGTCCGACCTCTTTAAGACGGTTATTTTCGACGGTGCGCTTCCCCGCAAGACCTTTTCAATGGGACACGCCGAGGACAAGAGATATTATCTCGAGGCAAGAAAAATAACGCTTTGAGCTTTATGAAATTGAAAGGATAACAAAATGAGTGATTCATGGGAAAAGCTGCGCGCAGACTGCGAAAGCTGTACTGCCTGCGAGCTTTGTAAAACTCGAACAAATTGCGTTTTCGGCGTAGGAAACGAGAACGCCGACGTACTTTTCGTCGGTGAAGCTCCCGGCGACAACGAGGATAAGACTGGTATTCCCTTTGTGGGCAGAGCAGGCAAGCTGCTCGACCAATACCTGTTTGCCGTTGACATTCCGCGCGAAAACGTATATATTGCAAATATTCTCAAATGCCGCCCGCCTAAAAACCGCGATCCCCTACCCGCCGAGGAGGATGCCTGCATTGAATTCTTGCGCAGGCAGGTAAGGCTTATAAATCCCAAGGTCATCGTCTGCCTTGGCAGAATATCCGCCATGCGATTAATAAAGCCCGACTTCAAAATTACCAAGGAGCACGGCGTTTGGTTTAAGAAGGGCAACTTCTACGTAACCGCAGTCTATCACCCTGCGCTTCTTTTGCGTGACCCTCACAAAAAGGAAGAAATGCTTGCCGATATGAAGGCAATCAAGGAAAAAATAGATTCCGTAATTTAAAAGTCGCAAGAAGGATCAAAAATGGATTTTAAATCGTTTCTCATTACAATAGCAACCCTCTTTATACTGCTCATCATCGGATACGTTGCGGGCAAGAGGGGCATTATCGACTCGGTTGCCTCTAAAAAGCTTTCGTCGCTCATAATAAATATCGGTCAGCCCGCGCTTATAATTTACTCCATAACCTCACAGCCGTATACTAAAGAAAATCTTTTGCTCGGTCTAAAAACACTCCTGCTCGGCTTTGGAGTACATCTGTTTATGGGCGCTATCGCTTACGTCGTATGCATAAAAATAAAGCACATGGACGAGCGAAAGATACTTGAGTTTTCAATGGTGTTCGGAAACACGGGCTTTATTGGAATTCCTATTCTCGGTGCGCTTTTCAAGGAAACAGGCGCGTTTCAGGCATCGTTTATAATGATAAGCTTTAATATTCTTCTCTGGACGCTCGGCATGAGCATTCTCGGAAGACACAGAGATGACATTAAGGTGACACCCAAAAAGGCTCTTATTAACAAGGGCACGGTTCCAAGCCTCATTGGAATTGCAATATTCCTGCTCCCCGCCATACCCGCGCTTCGCGATTTTAGCCTTAATGTGACTCTGCCGTTTGCATCTGATACCCTGATGTACGTTTCGGGACTCTGCACCCCTATTTCGATGCTTATTATAGGTGCACTTCTGTCCACGGTAAGTCTGCGAAAGGTCTTCGTTTCGGGCAAGCTTTACTACCTTTGCCTTTTCAAGCTCTGTGTGATTCCACTTTTGGTTTGCGGTATTATGAAGGTCGGATCTCTGTTTTTACCGTTCAGCACAGATTGGATTCTTTTCGCTACGGCACTTACCTGTATGCCCTCGGCAACGTCGGTTTCCATGCTAGCGGAAATTTACGACATCTCGCCTCGCTTTTCGGCGCAGGGTGTCGGAATGACCTCGCTTTTGTCCATCGCAACCATGCCGTGTGTCATTGCGCTCGCGCAGCTGGTAGTAAACTTGTAATTTAAAATGTGCAGATTCGTTTAGCAGCAAACTTTGCGCTAAAACGAATCTGCACATTTGTTTATTTAAGAATTAAACGTAGACACCGTCGATGTCGGAGAAGGATTGTCAAATTACACTGCTTTTTAATCTTTACTTGTCGTACCGTATTTTAAGCAAAAAGTAAAGACAATAATTTCGAGTGCGGGTGCCACAACAAAGGGGAACCACACCGCAACGGGAATTTCGCCTGCGGCGAATATTTTTGCTCGTTGCGACGTTGAGCAAGCTCACGTCGGCTTTGCTCGCAAAATGCGAACCCATATTCGGCGCGCTTTGCGCACCGAGTGGGTTCGCGTGCGGGTTTCACGACAAATGGGAGCCACAAGTGGCTCCCATTTGTCGTGGCACCCGCAACGGGAATCGAACCCATAACTAACCCTTAGGAGGGGTTTATTATATCCATTTAACTATGCAGGCAAATATTTTATTTTTTATTCACGGATTGGCAAACGTTTTATGCTATCATATACTCGTGCTTGTCGCAACTGTGTGAATTATTTTACCACATTTCGCATAAAAAAGCAATAGCTTTAGTAAAATTCAAGGAGATTTTTATGTCAAAAGGTCGCTCTACTCTCATCAAAACATTGCGTATCGCAATCCCTCTGACTCTCACTGTGCTTTGGATTGCATTTATATGGAGCAATTCACTCAAGACTGGCGTAGAATCCGGCGAGCAAAGCGGCAGGGTTTATTCCATTGTATGTGAGATCACGAGTACACTCGGCTTAGGCACACCAATTTCCGAGCATTTTATTCGAAAGGCGGCACATTTTACGGAATTTGCAATTCTCGGCGCGCTCTTTTGCGCTGACCTCGTTTGTCTACGCGCCGTAAGCTTTAAACAAAGGCTTTACTTGTCTGCGCCCCTGCTTCTCTGCTCCGTTCCCACAAGTGCCCTTTTTGCGGCAGCCGACGAATTTCTGCAAAGCTTTTCGGACGGCAGAGGTCCCTCCGTCAAGGACGTACTTATAGACACCTCGGGCGCATTGTGCGCGACAATTATTTTTATAGCTGTTTTTGTATTAGTCCGTTTTATACACAAGAAGCGTTACATAGCAAAATCAACAGAATACGTTTACCAAAAATAAAATAACAATTCATACACGAAAGTTCAAAAACTGCCGTTTAACCTATTGTGTATTTTCAAAACATTTAACACATTGTGTATTTTCAAAAAACAACTTGACAATAACCTGAATACATGATATAATATTCAAGTATGTAATACAAGGAAACATACAACGAGGTGTGGCTCAGCTTGGGGACGTTTCCGAGCACCGCCGGTGGCGGATGAAGCGAGGAATAAGGAGTGGCAGTGACTTGCCGATTGGCAAGTCGCGAAGCGACGAAGACAGAGGCTTAGTCACAACAGGGAGAGCGCGTGGCGCTCAAAAAATTAAATAGCGAGGTGTGGCTCAGCTTGGTAGAGCGCTACGTTCGGGTCTCAATCACCACGCTCGGCGTAGAATTTTCGAGAAGAGCCGAAAACCCTTGAAAACACTGACTTTTTCGGCTCTCCCGAATGTCGAAAAATCATCAATTCCTCGGTCTGACCACATGTTTGACCACT
>SVQL01000061.1 GCA_015065365.1 Oscillospiraceae bacterium
GCAATAACGGAAGGAGTCGTGCGCGCTCCCTCGGGATTGGGTATTACTATGGGGTCGCTTCCCTCAAATACCGCTACGCAAGAGTTTGTTGTTCCTAAATCTATTCCTATAATTTTTCCCATGATAATTTCCTCCTTTATGGGTTATGTTTTTTTATTTTATTTGTCGCTTTTTTGAAAAAAAGCGACGCAAAAAACTTTAATAATGTTTGGTATTTGCTGTACCCGTGTTTAGTTTTCTTTTGCTTACCTTTTCTTTTTTAAAAGAAAAGTAAGTAAAAAAGCGGCGCAAAAAACTTTAATGAATGTTCGTTTTTTCTTTTTTACCAAGCCTTCCCCGTTGGGGAAGGGGGACCGCTTGCGGTGGATGAGGAGATCGCCATACCCAAAGTGCTTGATTGCGGTAGCACCCTATAAGGTTAGTCCTTATTTATAGTTACAAGCTTTATTATCGCTTGCGCGGTGATTAGTCCTCAATACACCGTTCTCCTCATCCGTCACCTATCGGTGACACCTTCTCCGCTGGAGAAGGCTATTGTCGAGAGCGATACGGCGTTCAATGCAAATTCCTAATTCGCTACCTTAACCATTGAATGGCGAAGAACCTTGTCGCCCTTGGCGTAGCCCTTCATAAACACCTCAACGACCTCGTTCTCACCGAGCGCCTCGTCGTCAACGTGCATAACCGCGTTGTGTACGTTCGGGTCGAATTTTTCGCCGAGCGCGGGTATCTCCGAAACACCCATCTTTTCCATAGTCTCGGCAAAGCTCTTGAGTGTCAGCTCAAGTCCCTTCGCAAGCGGATGGTCGTTGTCCTCACCGCCGTACTGCGCCGCGCGCTCAAGATTATCGAGTATAGGAAGTATCTTTGTCAGTGCGTCAACGTAAGCGTCCGTGTAAATTCCCTCTTTTTCCTTTTGGGAACGGCGGCGGAAGTTGTCGTACTCCGCGTAAAGCCTCATATACTTGTCGTTAGCCTCAGCAAGCTGCTCGGTAAGCTTCTTGTTCTCCCCCGAAAGCTTCTCTGCCTCTGCCTCGGCACGCTTAAGCTTCTTTTTGTCGCCTCGTGAAAGCTTTTCCTCTGACTCGGCAGCTACCTCCTCGGCAACGACCTCCTCTGCTACTTCAGCCTCGGTCGCTTCCTCAAAATTCTTGGTTTCTTCCATTATTTACTTCCTCCTTCATTTGGTGGTCTTTCAAGCTGTCTTTCCTCGTCGAACATCACCGCAATGCTGCCGCCTATCTCGTCGATAGTCTGCAAAACCTGACGGTAGTTCATACGTCTCGGTCCAAGCACTCCGATAATTCCAACCGTCTTGCCGTTCTTTTTTATCGGCTTAAAGACGAGCGCGGAGTTCTTCATGACCTTGACGGGGCTCTCCGAGCCGATGTAAACACTGATGTCGTCGCCCTCCGTGCCTGCAACCAAGTCGAGTATCTCGTCCTGATTTTCAAGCGTGCCGAGCAGCTGACCGAGATGCTGTGTGTCGGAGTATTCGGGATATTTGAGCAGGTGGTTAAGACCGGAGAAGCGAAGCTCGCCGCCGTCCATCTCGCTCATTACCTCCCAAACGCACTTGACCGCAGGGTTTACGAGGAACGCGCCCTCACCCATCTGCGACTCCATCTCCATTATGATGGGAAGCGTTATCATATCAGCGCCGATACCGCACAGAAGCGCGTTGAAAAGCTCTCCGAGAAGCGCAAGCGCGCTCTCCGTCACAACACCGTCAACCTTGACCTTCTTCGTCTTTACAACGCCCGACGAGCTTATCATAACCATCGCAAAGGTGTGCGCGTCTATTGAAATCAGCTCGAAGCGCGACATGGTGACCGACGAAGCCTTGGGCTTTATCGCGATACCTGTGTAATTCGTCATGCTTGAAGCAAGCTTTGACGCCGTTTCAAGAATCTGGTCTATCTCCGTCATCTTCGCCTTGAGCAGCTGATTTATACGGACAACGTCGTGAGTAGTCGCGGCGTACTGCTCGACGAGCGAGTCAACGTAAAAGCGGTAGCCCTGCTCACTTGGCACTCTACCTGCCGAAGTGTGAGGCTGAACGAGGTAGCCCATCTGCTCAAGCTCTGCCATCTCGTTTCGGATCGTTGCGGAAGAACAGGACATGAGCGTGTTCTGCAAAATGTATTTAGAACCCACGGGCTCGCCTGCGTCTATGTGCGCTTCGACGATTGCCTTGAGTATCTGTTTTTTGCGTTCGGACAAGCCGTTGTCACTGACTGCCATACTCGTGTCTCCCTTCCGTTTTTTGTTTGTGTTTTTAGCACTCTGTGCGTTTAAGTGCTAACCACTGTATAAAATTTACCACTTTTTCGGCGTTTTGTCAAGAGGTTTAGCAAAGTTTTTTGTTAATTATCTGTGAACAGTGCTAATTTTTTGCTAAAAATAGGGGTTTGCTCCGTTGCGCACGCAAAAAGTCAACATTATTGTTTCCAAAACCTGACCATTTATAATCTTCCTACTTTTCTTTTAGGAAAAAGAAAAGGTAGGCAAAAGAAAACCGCAAAATTAGTTTGTTCTAATCTTTTAATTTTGCTTTTAATTTTAATCTATTATAACGGACAGTCGGGGACGCCTGTCCCTACATTTTTTAAAATAAGATAGCTTAAATATTTCTTGTTTGATTTTATATCCAAAACAATTGTAAGAGCTACATTTAATTTATAGATTGTAGGGACAGGCGTCCTCGCCTGTCCGTTTAAAATAAAAAAGAAAGACGGCGGTACGTGGGAATTTGAACATTTAAAATTTGTAGGGCGGGGGTTTATCTCCCGCCGTATATTAAATTGACGTCTTTTGTAACGGCGGCAGCAAGCCACCGCCCTACGTGTAAACAGAGTCTTGCGCTATAAAATTTTATTTGCGCGTAAGGGGTATTTTTTCGGACAGTCGAGGACGCCTGTCCCTACAGATTGTTAAGATAAGTAAGCTCTTATATTTTTTTGTTTAATTTTACATCAAAAATAATTGTAAGAGCCATATTTTAATTTACAGATTGTAGGGACAGGCGTCCTCGACTGTCCGTTTTATTAAAAATTTATTGTTTTTTTTAATTCTTATTGATATTTCTGTTTTTTTGTGATATAATAACTTTGCGAAACAAACTTAATAAACAGAATTTGGGGATTTTTCTTTTTATGGGAATACTATACCCTTTTTTGGTCAACCATCGCTTTGAGAATTTGGCAAAAGCGCAAATTCCTCCTAAAGCGATGGTTGGTAGTTATATCCCATTCTGTTAAGGTTTGTTTCGCAGCAATCGGGATTTGCGTTTTTCAGTGCGTGATTTCGGTCGCGCACTTTTTTATTTTTATACATAAAAGAGAGGAAACAGACATGAAGCTTTTAATAGTCGGTTCAAGGAGCATTACAGATTTTGATTTGTCACCGTACATTTCCGACGATGTGGATATGATTATAAGCGGCGGCGCGAACGGTATCGATACGTTAGCCGAGCAATATGCAGATGGGCATAGGATATCCAAGGTTATAATTCGCCCACGTTACGAGCTTTACGGACGGAGTGCGGCGTTAAAGCGAAACCAAGAAATGGTTGATATGGCTGATTCCGTATTAATTATATGGGACGGAAAGTCAAAAGGCACTCAATTTACCATGAATTATGCCAAAAAGGCAGGAAAACAGGTAACAGTGATACAAATTTAAATAAAAAACGAAAGACGGCGGTACGTGGAAATTTGAACATTTAAAATTTGTAGGGCGGGGGTTTATCTCCCGCCGTATATTAAATTGACGTCTTTTGTAACGGCGGCAGCAAGCCACCGCCCTACGTGTAACCAAAGCCTTGTGCTATAAAATTTTATTTGTGCGTTAAATATGTTTTTTTGCGGGTCGCCGAGGACGTCGACCCCTACAAATGTTAGAATAACATTCGTTTCATCGTTTTTGTTTTTATGTTAAATTTTAATAAAAATAAAACTGCGAAGATATTTTTAGAATGTAGGGGTCGACGTCCTCGGCGACCCGTTATAATTAAATAAAAAAAGAAAGACGGCGGTGCGCAGAGTCCGCCGTCTTTCTACATTAGAAAATACCAACAATATCCAACCGATAAACCATATTTTTTCGATGTGTTCGTCTAATAATAAATTCGTGTGAAGCTTTTTGGCTCCACCTTTTTCTCGAAAAAGGTGGAACGCGTCCCCGCGTCCCCGCGTCCCCGCGTCCCCGCGTCCTTATATCAATAAATACACCAACATAACAGCGAGCACCGAGCCGAGAACGACTACGGACGAGGGGATTTTTTTAAAGCAAGCGAGGGTGACGGCGACCGCGCCGCCGATAATGCCGATATACCAGCGTTCCGCGTCCGCGCTGAAGATGCCCGGCACGATAAGAGCCGCCATGGCGGTATATGGTATAAGCCTTATAAATTTCTCAAAGCGCTTACCAAAGCTTACCTTATCAATTATAAGCGACGGAATAAGACGCGGCAGGTAGGTCACGAGCGCCATTCCGAGAATGAGAAGCGGTATGTTCACGGGCGTGCCACCTCCCCGTCAATCTCTGCGGAGTCAGGCTCGCCGCCCTCACCGCTGTCCTTAACGAGAAACGTTCCGAGGAACGCGCCCACGAGCGTGGAAACAATCACTGCCCAGCTGCTCGGTATAAAAATGCAGAGGACGGTATTTAGCGCGGCGGTGACCAACACGATAAGCAAAAGGCGCGCGTTTCCCTTTACGTCGGGCACGATAAGCGCGATAAACAGGGCGTAAAGCGCAATAGAGAAGCTGTCCGCCAAAATAGCGGGCAACACACCCGACGCAACAACGCCAAGCACCGTACCAAAAATCCATGAAAGATACGTAACCGTAATTATACCCAAGGCGAACGGCACGTCACAGCGCGAGTCGTCCTCGGTCGTTACCAGCGCAAAGCCCTCGTCAGTAACCGTGAGCGCAAGCAGGAGCTTGAGCAGGACGTTACGCACTCGTATTTTTCTGAAAATGCAGGTGCTCATGATAAAGTGGCGCAGATTGAGGACGAACGTCGCAAGCACCACGGAAAACATTCCCGCGCCTGCGCCGAGCATACCGATAGCCATTATCTGACTCGCCCCCGCAAAAACGAAAACCGACATTCCGACGGTTTCGTACCAGCGAAGCCCCGCGCTCATCGCCATAATGGCAAAGGTAATAGCCACAGGCAAAAATCCGAAAAATACGGGGATCGACTTTTTCATTCCGTATAAAAAGCCTTTCATTTACCCTAAAATATCCTTAAACATCTTGTCTTTAGCTGTCTTTTACGGCGGATTTTGCCGTTTCCCTTTTGTTTTGGAAAAACTTTTGCAAAAGCTCGCGCGACTCCTCGGCAAGCACACCGCCCGTGATGTCAAAGGCGTGGTTGAAGGGATACGAATTAAAATTAAGCACACTGCCGCAGCAGCCTGCCGCCGCGTCCTTACAGCCGAACACAACGCGCTCAATGCGCGAGTTTACGAGAGCGCCCGCGCACATCGGGCAGGGCTCCATTGTAACGTAAAGCGTACAGTCCGAAAGCCGCCACGTGCCGAGTACGGCGCAGGCGGACTCAATAGCAAGCAGCTCCGCGTGGGCGGTGGCGCTGTGCGCGCTCTCGCGCAAATTGTGCGCCTCGGCAATAATCTCGCCGTCCTTGATAAGCACTGCGCCGACGGGTATCTCCCCCATCTCGCCCGCCTTTTTTGCAAGCTCAAGCGCTCTTTCCATAAAAAATATATCGTTTGTCATATCGTTTTGCATATCAATCTTCTTTTCGGTAGTAAACGTAGTGAGCAATAACCGTTCTGACAGTGCCGCCGTGCTCAAGGTCGGGACCTGTCAGCACAACGCCGTCGCGCGACATAAGCTCCCAGATGTCAAGGTCGTCAACGGGGCAACGGAACACAACGTCGGCAGAAGCGTAAACGATAAACTCGTCGTTACGTATGTTAAGGCCGCCGTTTTTACCGATGACCTCGTCGATACCGTCACGGTTTTCGGTGACGTATTTGATGTGCTGACCGCACACGGCGTACGCCATATCGCGCTTAAAGCGCTTGCTGTTCGGATTTTTGCTCTTGAAAAGTTTTTTTAAAAATCCCATATGTACTCCTAATAAATTTGACTTACTTTTCTTTTAAAAAAGAAAAGGTAAGCAAAAGAAAACTGTAAAAGGGTTTATTCTAATATTTAAGTTTTGCTTTTTGCATTTTTAGTGGTGCGTAGAATCCTCTTTCTTTTAAAAAAGAAAAGGTAAGCAAAAGAAAACTGTAAAAGGGTTTATTCTAATATTTAAGTTTTGCTTTTTGCATTTTGGGCGGGTCGCCGAGGACGTCGACCCCTACAAATGTTAAAATAACATTTGTTTTCTCAAACATTATTCATTTTAAATCTTGATAAAAATACAGATTAGCGATATTTTGATATTTTCATGTACGTAGGGGTCGACGTCCTCGGCGATCCCTACAAATGTTAAAATAACATTTGTTTTCTCAAATATTATTCATTTTAAATCTTGATAAAAATACAAATTAGCGATATTTTGATATTTTCATGTGCGTAGGGGTCGACGTCCTCGGCGACCCGTTTTAAATCAATTGAAAGTCGTCGGTACGTAGGGTCCGACGACTTTCTACCTTAGAAAACGCAAAACTGCATTTTACAAATAAAACATTCGTCTTTTGCTGTGTTCGCTTTGCGAAAAAACTTTTCATGAAAGTTTTTTGCCAAGCTTTTTTACAAAAAAGCGTAAACAACCCCAATCAGTTCAATATCACCGCACACATTGGAGCGAGAGTGCCGTCAAAGGCAGCGCCCGTAAGAAGGTCGGTGCGCCCCTTGCCGTCGATACAAGCCGCCTCGCCCGATGCATTAACCGCGACGGTAATGCGTCGGTCGCCGTCAAAGCGCGAGTAAACGACGAGTGCGCCCTCTGCGCGTTCGATTTGGAAATCGCCGTCCTTAAACACATCATTCTGCGTTCTTATCTTACCGAGCAGGCGGTAATGCGCGAGAAGCTCCCCGCACTCACGCCCCCAAGGATAGGTCTTGCGGCAGAACGGATCGGAATAGCCCTCAACGCCCGCCTCGTCGCCGTAGAACACCGACGGCACACCGTAAACGGTGTACTGCAAGGTAGCGGCAAGCTTTAAGAGGTTAATTCCCCGCTCGCGGTCGGAGTCCGAGAGTTTCATAACCGCAAAATCGTCGTTCGTAAACTCCGAGAGGTCACGTCCGCCGTTACCGAGCACCGTAAGTATTCTCTCGGTGTCATGCGTGCCGAGCAAATTCATCAGCGAATCGCACACGCACTTGGGATAAGATGCGTAAACCGATTTAAGTATATCCGCGAAGAACGGCGCATCTCCGTCCACAAGCAGCGCAAGTGCGGCATTGCGGAAGGGATAGTTCATAACGCTGTCAAGCTGGTCGCCGCGCAGGTATCTGCGGCGCTGTGAGTAGGATATCTTCTCGGCGGCGTTTTCCCACACCTCGCCGATAATTATTCCCTCTCCTGCGCTCGCGCCCTTTACCACGTCGCGAAGCTCGTCAAGGAACGTATCGGACAGCTCGTCCGCGACGTCAAGCCGCCAGCCGCCGATACCCATCTCAATGTATTTTTCGCAAACTCCGCCCTTGCCCGTAAAGTACTCGCGGCAGTCGTCAACGGAGTGGTTAAGCTTCGGGAGTATCTGTATTCCCCACCAGGTCTCGTACTCGTCGGGGTAATTGCGGAAGCGAAACCACTCCCGAAACGGCGAGTCGGGATTTGAGTAAGCGCCCGTCCTGCCGTATTTTTCGTAGCGGTCAAAATAAAGGCTGTCGTCGCCCGTGTGGTTAAAAACTCCGTCGAGAATGATGCGGATATTCAGCTCCTTTGCCTTGTCGAGCAGATTTTTAAAAGCCGCCTCACCGCCGAACATCGCGTCAATTTCAAGGTAATTGCCCGTATCGTACTTGTGGTTTGAGTACGCCTTAAATATGGGGCTCAGATATATAACTCCCACACCAAGCGAGGACAGATACGGCAGCTTTTCGGCAATTCCCCAAAGATTTCCGCCGAAAAACATGTTATTCGCAAGCTTGTCCCCTGCCTTTTCGGGGTACTGCATAATTCCGTTCTCCCAGTCAGAGTTGATTATCACGTCGTCGCGCGTACCCACCTCGCCCTCGCCTACCGCAAAGCGGTCAACGAAGACGTGGTACATGATGCTTCCCTTGAACCACTCGGGCGTGTCAAAGTCCGCCTTGTGAATAAGCAGAATAAATCTGCCGCCCGACGCGCGCTCCAAGGTAAAATCAACGAAATTGTAGGTGTCCGTAAAGAGGGTGTCAAGACCGCGCAAGAACAGAAGCTCGTAGTAAAAAAGCCCTTCACCCGCCCCCCCGCAAAGCTCGGCGGTGTCAAGGGAAAGCGCGTATTCGTCAACACCGTTCTCCGTTTTGGCGTAAGACAGGGGCAGGTCGCGATACGCCTCTCCGTCCCTCGCTATACGCAAAACTACCGCCGAGCTGCCGAGCGAGCGCGGGCAGCTGACGGTAAAATCTATTACGCTTCCGCACGGAAAAGCGCCTCGCGAGGAGGCGTCCTTTCCGTTTACGGTTTTACTTATTCTTGGCGTGCAGTCGCCCGCCACCGAAAGTCTTGTCAACATTTGTTTTCCTTACTTTTTGTCAGTCAATCTCTTTATATTCCAGATATTCTCCGCGTACTCCTTGATAGAGCGGTCAGCCGCAAAGTATCCGCAAGCCGCGATATTGAGAAGCGACATACGGTTCCACTTGTCCTTGTCCTGATAGTCGCTAATCGCTCTTGCGTGAGTCGTGCGGTAGGACTCGAAATCAGCAAGGCACATATAGGGGTCTGCAACGCCCTGACCTGTGAGGAGATAGCTTGCGATATCCGCAAAGGACTCGCCCGCAAAGCCGATATTGAGAGCGTTTATAATCTTGCGAAGCTTCTCGTTGTTTGCGTAGAACTCCGCTGAGTTGTAGCCGCGCAGCCAGAGATTGTCAACCTCGGAGCTGGTAAGTCCGAAGATATACATATTCTCCTCGCCCACAGCGTCGAGCATCTCGACGTTTGCGCCGTCAAGCGTGCCGATGGTCATAGCACCGTTTATCATAAGCTTCATGCAGCCCGTTCCGCTTGCTTCCTTACCCGCAAGAGAGATCTGCTCGGAAAGCTCTGCCGCAGGCACGAGCGCCTCTGCCATGCTGACGTTGTAGTTCTCAAGGAATACAACCGCAAGCTTTTCGCGTACGGCAGGGTCGTTCTCAATTTCCTTGCCAAGAAAGCAGATAAGCTTTATGATGTTCTTCGCCATGTAGTAGCCCGGGGCTGCCTTTGCGGCAAAGAGGAAGGTCTGGGGCTGGAACTCCTTGTTCGGATTTTCCTTGATGTCGATATAAAGTCCTATGATGTTGAGGACGTTGAGAAGCTGACGCTTGTACTCGTGCAGACGCTTGATGTGAACGTCGTAGAAGGAGTGCGTGTCGATAAGTCTGCCCGTCTGACGGTAGATGTGGTTGGAGAACGCGATCTTGTTGTCGTGCTTTATAGCTCTTACCTTGGCGCGCACCTCTGCGTCGTCCGCGTACTTTGCGAAATCAGCAAGCTCCTCGGGGTTGTGGCGGTAGCCCGTACCGATGGTCTCGTCGAGAAGTCCCGCAAGACCGGGGTTGGAGTAGCACAGCCAGCGGGGTGCGCAATACCGTTGGTAACGTTCAAGAACTTATCGGGATACATCGCGTAAAAGTCCTTGAAGATGGACTTTGTGAGAATATCGGAGTGGAGCTTGGAAACTCCGTTTACCGAGTGGCAGCCGACGGCGCAGAGGTTCGCCATGCGGACCTGACCGTAGCTTATTATACTCATCTTGGAGATCCTGTTCCAGTTGCCGGGGAACGACTTCCAAGCCTCGCGGCAGAATCTCTCGTTGATCTCCTGAATTATCATATAAATTCTCGGGAGCTTGAAGCGGAAAAGATCCTCGTTCCACGTTTCAAGCGCCTCGGGCATTACGGTGTGGTTGGTGTAGGAGCACACGTTTACCACTATCTCCCAAGCCTTATCCCAGCTGTAAAAATAATCGTCAATGAGAATTCTCATAAGCTCGGGGATACAAAGTGCGGGGTGGGTGTCGTTGATGTGGATAGCGACCTTGTCGGCAAGGTTGTCGAGCGTGCCGTAGACCGCCATGTGGTCGCGGATTATGCTCTGGCAGGACGCGCTTACCATAAAATACTGCTGAGAAAGACGGAGAAGCTTACCCTCAACGTGGTTGTCGGAGGGGTAAAGAACCTTTGAAATGCTCTCCGCGTTGGTGCTCTTTTCAACTGCCTCGGTGTACTGCCCTTGCGTAAAGAGCTTCATGTTGAAGTTGTGAATATCTCTTGCCTTCCAAAGACGGAGCTGGCTTACCGCCTTGCTGTCCGCGCCCGAGATCATCATATCGTAGGGTACAGCCTCGATCTCCTCGCAGTTCTCGTAAAGGACCTCAAGGTGACCGTCCTTCCAATTTTCCTTGACGTGTCCGCCCATCTTTACCTTGTAGATGCGGTCGGTTCTCGGAACGAGCCAAACCTCGCCGCCGGGAAGCCAGATGTCGGGAAGCTCGACCTGCATTCCGTCAACTATCATCTGCTTGAAAAAGCCGTAGTCGTAGCATATGGAAAATCCCGTTGCGGGATAGTCGAGAGAGGACAGAGAGTCCATAAAGCACGCCGCAAGTCTGCCAAGACCGCCGTTTCCAAGTCCCGCGTCGGGCTCACATTCGTAAATGTCCTCAAGCGAGAAGCCGAACTGCGCGAGCGCCTCCTCGTATTCCTTTGTCATACCGAGGTTGCATATTCCCGTCTTGAGCGAGCGGCCGAGCAAGAACTCAACGCACATATAATATACGCGCTTTGCGCCCTTTTCGTTGACCTCGTGCTTAAAGTTACCTCTTTTTTCGGTGAGAATGTCTTTAACTGTCATAGCTACCGCCTTATACATCTGGTCGCGAGTAGCCTCCTTGGGGATAACTCCGAAATAGCGAGAGAGCTTTGTTTCGATATTTTCTTTTACTTGCTTTTTCTGTTCAATAGTTGCCATGGGTTTTGCTGTTTCCTTTCAATTTGCCTTGATTTGACTTGTGTTGATTTGTATTGCATTATATTTTATTAGGCTTCCCTTGGGGTAGCAAAGCGGCACGAGCGCAATGAATGACAACACGGGGTGTTGTCAGAACGCGAGTGTGACCGAGCCGCAGCGAGACAGCTGTCAGCGATAGCTGACTGATGAGGGTAGGATGCGAAGCATCCGTGCTTTTATATAAAAGTTACTTTGCATATATGGCACGCTCGCTCTGCTCGCTACCCTCATCCGTCACTCGCGCAGGGCTCGTGCCACCTTCCCCCGAGGGAAGGCTTATTTTAAGTCGAGTCTTATGATGCAAAATTTTATTTGCTCGCGCCTTTCTATACATCGTAGGGCGGGGGTTTACTCCCGCCGTTCCCTTTGGCTTTGCTCCTTTGTTTTCGGCGGCAGCAAGCCACCGCCCTACAATATTGATTTGGGGCTGCAAAATTCTATTTGCGAGTAATCTTTTGTCTTCTCGGGGCGACGTCCTCGACGCCCCGCTTAAAAATTCAATCTGTAATCTTTTTTCTCAAAGAGAATTGTACATTGAAATATACTTGCTTGCAGAGGATTTCCACGAGAAATCGGTGCGCATTATCTTACCGATAAGCTTGTCGCGTCTCTCTTTGTCATTCCAAAGATTTATCGCAGCCGCCGTTCTCTCGCCAAGCTCAAAGGAGCTGTAATTGGCGAATGTAAAGCCGTTGCCACGTATCTTGCCGCCGTCCTCCCAATATCCCTTGATGGAGTCGTAAAGACCGCCCGTCTCACGGGTTACGGGTATTGCTCCGTAGCGCGACGCTATCATCTGCGAAAGCCCACAGGGCTCGCTCTTTGAGGGCATGAGGAATATGTCCGTCGCCGCGTAGATGCGCTTCGCAAGCTCACGGTCGTAGGTCATAAGCGCGCGCACTCTGTCGGGGAAATCGCTCTCGAGCTTCTTAAAGAAATCCTCGTATTGCGCCTCTCCCTTGCCGAGAATTACGAGCTGACAGTCGCAGTTACCAAGCAGCGCGTATATCATCTCGGAAATAATGTCCATTCCCTTGTGCGACGCGAGTCTTGAAACTACCGACAAAAGCGGAATATCGCCCCTTTCGGGAAGTCCTACCTCGCGCTGAAGCGCCGCCTTGTTCTCGTACTTGCCCTCAAGCGAGCGCCAAGTAAAGGTCTTGGCGATAGAGGTATCCTTCGCGGGATTGTAGTAATCGTAATCAATACCGTTAAGTATACCGCAAAGCTTATAAGAATTTGCATTGAGTATACCCGCAAGACCGTGCGAGTGCTCCTCGCCCTTTATCTCGTCAGCATATCGGGGGCTTACGGTGCTTACCTTGTCGGCGCACTCAATAGCGCCCTTCATGAGGTTGATACAGCCGTCGTAGTCAACGATGTTGCGCCACCAGTCAAGCTCAAATACGGTGCTGAGTATCGCGTGGTCATACTTTCCCTGATACTCGATATTGTGTATTGTGTAGACCGTCTTTATTCCCGAGTAACCTGGGCGGCTCGCGTACTTGCACTTAAGGTAGATTACAGTCAGAGCCGACTGCCAGTCGCTTGCGTGAAGCACGTCGGGGAAATAGTCGAGCTTTGCGAGCATTTCAAGCACTGCCTTTGAGAAGAAAGCGTATCTCTCACCGTCGTCGTAGCAGCCGTAGAGCGTGTCGCGAGCGAAATAATATT
>SVQL01000062.1 GCA_015065365.1 Oscillospiraceae bacterium
TGTTTCCGTCCTCATAGCCTGTTCTCGTATCCTTTGCGAGAGTGTAGGGCATAAACACGTAGCTTCGTATCTGGCTGCCCCACTCAATATTTGCCTTATTACCTTGAATGTCCTCAATTCTGTCGAGCTTCTCGCGCAGCTTGATTTCCATGAGCTTTGCCTTAAGCATTTTAAGAGCCGTTTCCTTGTTCTGAAGCTGGCTGCGCTCGGTCTGACAGCCGACGACAATGCCCGTAGGCTTATGCACGATACGGATAGCCGAGTCGGTCTTGTTAATGTGCTGACCGCCCGCACCCGACGAGCGATGCGCCGTAATGTCAAGGTCCTCGTCACGCAGCACTATAGTGTCGTCGTCCTCAAATTCGGGCATAACCTCAACCGATGCAAAGGAGGTGTGACGTCTGCCCGACGAGTCAAAGGGCGAAACACGCACAAGACGGTGAACGCCGTTCTCGCTCTTGAGATAACCGTAAGCGTTCAAGCCCTCGAACATAAGCGTCGCTGATTTAAGTCCTGCCTCGTCACCGTCGAGCCAGTCAATGAGCTTGACGTTGAATCCGCGCTTCTCGCCCCAGCGGGAGTACATTCGATAAAGCATCGAAGCCCAGTCCTGCGCCTCAGTGCCGCCTGCACCCGGGTGGAATGAAACTATCGCGTTATTCTTGTCATATGGGCCGGAGAGCAGAACCTCAATTCTCTTTTTCTCAGCCTCTTCTTCAATATAGTCGGTGTCGGACACAACCTCCTCCACCGAGTCCTCATCGCCTGCCTCAATAGCCATTTCGCAGAGCGTGAAGGTGTCGTCGAGCTTTGCGACAAGTGCCTCGTAGCTCTCGTATTTATCCTTTAACTGCTTGATTTCCTGAAGCTTTTTGGAGGATTTTTCTGAATCGTTCCAGAAATCCTGAACGAGCGTTTCGCGCTCAAGCTCGGCGCATCGCTCCTTAACCTCTCCTATTCTGAGCTGGTTTTCAAGCTCCTTTACAACGTCGTAAAGGGCAACCAAGCGTCTTTTTGCTTCCTCAAGGGCAACAATCATTTCCTTGTCCTTTCTACTTTCTAAAAATAGCCTAACAGATACATTTTACCATAAATTCTTATAAATGTAAATAGCAACTTTAAAATAAATATTGATTTTTCTATATATTTGTGCTATAATGACTATAGTGTAGAAAAGGCGGAGAAGCATTTTCATCACTTATCATTGCAACAGAAATCGACAAGTTTCTTTTTTGAAACTTGTAAGCAAATCAAAGATTTGCCGTCGAAATCCCTGAATTTCGACTTTCGATTATCGTTATACTTATTCTGTAATATATTTTCCCTGATAGAAAGGATTTATTAAAATGACAGTCACAAAAGCAACACTTATAGGCGACGTGCTTGATTACGACGTAAACACTGCACAGTTCTTCTTCGAGATTGGCATGCACTGCCTTGGCTGCCCTCACTCCAGAGGCGAGTCTATTGAAGAGGCTTGCCAGGTTCACGGCACTGATGCTGATGCACTTGTAAAGAAGATCAACGAGTATCTCGCGGCAAAGTAATGGGCGGCGCACTTAACGCGCGCCTTCATTCCGCAGCAGAGCTTGTCGGGCAGGGAGCAGTGCTTGCCGATATCGGCACGGACCACGCATACCTGCCCCTCTTTCTTCTGTCGGAGGGGCGCATTACCTACGCCTTTGCAAGCGATATAAACGAGGGACCGCTGGCTTCCGCGAGGAAAAATGCCGCAGCATGCGGTGCGGGCGAAAAAATGAGCTTTATTCTCACCGACGGCGCGAGGGCGCTTTCGGGAAAGGGAATAACCGACTATACCGTCTGCGGTATGGGAGGAGAGCTTATCGCGGATATTATAGACCGCGCTCCGCATCTTCGTGACGCCGGTATAAGACTCATACTTCAGCCGATGTCGCGCCAGGAGAAGCTGCGCGCATATCTATACTCACACGGCTTTGAAATTATAACCGAGAGCTACTCTTTTGACGCAGGTAAGTACTACGTTTGCTTTGAGGCTCGTTATAGTGGAAAATGTCGGGAAATATCTGACCTTGAGTCGCATATCGGTACGGAAAATGCGAAATTTGTAAATAAAGATTGTCAAAAAGGCTATCTTGAAGCCAAAATTGCATCTATGACTCGCTCTGTAAACGGCAAAGCCGAGGCAGGCAAGCAGGATTACGCAGAGGCGAAAATACTTGATGAAATAAAGAAATACATAAAAACTCTTTAAGAGGCAAATGCCTTCTTGAAAGGATAATTATATGACGGTAAAAGAACTTTACGCAAGCTTTTCTGAAAAAATCCCCGAGAATCTGCGTGAGGAATGGGATAACGATGGAATAATGTGCTGTGCTGACGGAACTGCAGAGGTTTATCGCGCACTCGTAGCGCTTGACGTCACAGAGGAAATCGTTGATTATGCTATTGAGCGCGGCTTTGACCTTATCGTTTCGCATCATCCGCTTATATTTAAGCCGCTTTCGTCAATAGACGAGGAAAATCATATTTCAAGAAAGCTTATCAAGCTGCTTTGCAGCGGAATTTCGGTATTTTCATTCCATACCAGAGCCGACAAGCTCGTCGGCGGTGTGAACGACAGACTCGCAGACCTCTTTGGAATGTTTGATACGCGTCCGTTTGGCGAGGGCGACCTTGGCAGAATAGGCACTATCGACGAGCCTATGGAGCTTCAGGACTTTGCTTATCGAGTCAAGCAGCTGACAGGCTCTGACGTTGTAAGATACGTGGACGGCTACAACGACGTCTATACCGTTGCTGTCGTTGGCGGTGACGGAAAGGGCTACGTCAAGGCTGCTATCGAGGCGGGGGCTGACACCTACGTTTCGGGCAGAATCGGCTACAACGTGATGGAGGAGGCGTCGGAAATGGGAATCAACCTGATAGAAGCAGGTCATTTCTTCACCGAGCAGCACATCACCGAGTTCTTCCGAGAGTTGCTTATCGACTTCGACCCGAATATCTACGTCGAAATTGCAGATTCTAACCTTATTAAAACTATATCATAATAATGAAAAACGGAGGCAGCGTGTGAAAATCACCTGCCTCCGTATTATTTTTATTAATCACCTGATTTTTAGTCGTGACGCTCGTCTGAATCGTAGGTTTCGCAGAACCTTGCGGCAAATGACGGCTCAATGCCATTTGCATAAAGATGCGAGGTGTCGCCGAAGGCGTTCATTCTGAAATATGCGATACCCTCACGGCGCTCCTCAGTATCGAGAATCGTCACCGACGAGGGCAGGGCGCACGTGCCGTGCCATAGCGTCATTGGCGACACACCGAAAAGATGTGAGAGCATAACCGCCATTACACCGAAATGGCAGAAGAGCACTATCGTATCACGATTAGGCTTTACCGCTTTGTAATATCCGCCATGTCTCTCATATCCGTGCCGGGCGAGCAGACGGTCGAGCCCCTCGGTCACCTCGTCGTAGGCCTCCTTGACCGATGCATCGAGGAATTCCTGCTCACGATACCACCCGTCGCGCTCGTAAAAATTATCTCGTTCGCACCAGACTCCCGGCAGCCAGTCCCAAGCGCAGCCCTCCTTTTCCTTCCAGGGCTTTTTGACCTTGGGAGAAAACTCGCGTAGCCAATCGAGCGTTTCGGCAGAGCGCCCCATAGCCTTTAAAATCGGCTCTGCAGTCCTCTGCGCCCTGCCAAGCGGCGAGCAATAAAATGCCGTGACATCTAGGCGAGAAATTCTCTTTGAAAGTGCCTGTGCTTCTATAAAGCCACGCTCGGTCAGCGAATCTATTTCGTAGTTAGGCTCAGCGTGACGAATTAAAATTAATCTCATTTTATCCTCTTAACATGATATTTTGACAACAAAAATTGTCATTTAAAGCTAAAATCCCATGTCTGCAAGCTCGCGACAGACTTGCCTATAAAATTCGTAAATTTTCTCCTTTTGGCTCTTTTTAGAGAATATATCAATTATCTGTACGTGCGAGACGGGAATATCAAGGCACTTGCCGCGGTAATTGCCAAACTTGGTTGATTCCTCCGTCACGAGCCCGTCGCTCTCGAGATTTTCAAAGTGCTTTTGAAACTTCATCGGCAGCGCCATAATGAAGCAGTCCCTTGCCTTTTCTATGGTGCTGGAGTAGCTCTGGCAGTAAACCTTGTAGGAAAATTGCAACGTTTCCTCACTCTCGTCAACCGCGCGAAGCTGGTCGCAGGCGGTCATGGCATCGGGGTGCTCGTCGCGGAGCACGATTTTATAAAAGGAATTTATCCAAAAGGCAAACCAGCGCTTCAGCCAGTTGGGCAGTCGCCATATCCACGAAGCGATAATCGAGCCCTTGTGCGGCGTGCAAAGGGTGGTAAGCGATGCAACCGAGTCCTCCATTCCAAGCTCGGTAATCATATATTTTGAGTCAAGTCCGCCCTTGGAGTGAGCGATAATATTAACCTTTTTGACACCGCATTCCGCCATAACGCGCTCTGCAAATCTTTTGAGCTGCGCGGCATTGTTTTCAATGCTGCCAAAGCCGTCGGTGTCGGCAATATAAACCTTGTGCCCCTCTTCCTCGAGCTTTTTGCCGATTTGCCCGAATGCGTTGAGAATTCTCACCTGCTTCGCGGCTACGCCGTGCGCTAAAATTATTGGATATTTGGTTGCCATTTACCTTTCACCGCCTTTCATTTTTAATTATATCACCGCTATTTAAAAATTTCAATATTTTTTTAAAAACCTATTTACAAATTCTAGCATATATGCTATAATATAGAAAAATAGCATGCGTGCTAGTTTTTGTTAAATATTATTTAGGAGGAAAATATATGAAAAAAATTGTATCGCTTGTACTTGTTGCTTGCATGCTTCTTGGCATGACTAGCCTGCTCGCATCCTGCAAAAAGGTCAGGGCGGGTGAGGAGGCGGCGAAGCTGCTGCTTGCCAACGAGCGTCTTGACGAGAGCATTCTGGATAGGGATATAGACCTTGGCTTTAAGAGAATTCTTGCATCCGTCCCCTCGGATAGAGAAACGCTGTCGTATTCTTCGAGATATTTTGCCGAGGTTGACAGTATGGCAGCCTCAAGCGCTTCGAGGACCTTCGGCCCGTCCGACTTCGACGCTTACAGCCTCTCTGCATACGATTTCAACAGCTTTATGGTAAACATTGAGGGCTGGGCAGGCTTCGTGGCAGAGGATATTGCCAATATGAAGAACCGTGTCGGCGTGGTTGACAAGTGGGTTAGCGTAAGCTCGGGTGAGGAGCATATGCTCCGCGTGTATGAGAACCGCGACGCCCTTATCGTAAAGGATAGCAGCGGTGATATTGCCGTCTATTACAGATATACCGACGCGCAGGCTAATAACGTCTATGAAATGTACAACTTCAATAATTACGATGACGGAACTACGGGCAGCATAAGAACGCTCTTTATCCCCGGTCAGAGATATGAATATATGTATCGCAATTCCAACGGATTTGACGATTACTTCATCGCTGATAACAGCCGCGGATATTGGGTTGCAACCCGCTTTGCCGTTTTGCTCCGCGAGGACGGCCCGAGGGAAATGCGCTTTACTCCTTACGTAATCCGTGACGGACTTGCGTACAGCGCCTACGTTTCGGCGATTGAAGACGTAAATAACGGGGCGATAGAATACGGCAGCTATACCGTCTTTGACGTTGAGAACAACCGCGAGCTTGTCAGCCTGTCGCTAAACGAGGACGTTTCCACCTTATCACTTCATTTTTCGGGTATTAAGTCGGGATTCGTTTCGGTTTCCTCTCTTAACGGCAACGAGTACGGAGATGTCTATGACACTCATATGATTTCCTCCTTCACCACCACAAAGGGTACTATAAACGCCAGCGAGGAAAAAAGCGAGAATTTCACTCTTACGGATTACGGCAGAATCAGCTACGAAACTATGTATGACACCTATTTCGGCGAGGTCAAATTTATGAGAATTGCCGAAAACACCAACGCAGAGCTTGAATGCAACGCATTTAAGAGCTATCTTGACAGTATAGGAATCACTCTCCATTGTAATATGTCGGACGTTGTCCGTGCGATTGAGCACGCGGAGCTGTTTGCCGCTAACTTTGGTGATTCGTTCTCCTGGAACGGCTATCAGATGAATACCATAGATAATTCGGTTCGCGCAGTTGAGGCGCTTGACCGTCAGTTCGCTGATGCGAGGGCTGATTTTGACGCAGTTAAGGATTATCCAAAGACCACGAGCCGCCAGAAGCTTGCAAGAAACGCACACTTCGGTGCTATTAAAGAAATTTCAATGGGCAGCAACTCCTATAATAACGGAGTAATAAGCGTATCGGGCATCGCGGCAAGAATTTCCGACACCGCCCTCTTTGAAAGTGGAAAGAGCTACGTGCTTAAGGTTGGACTTGCGCTCTGTGATGCAAACGGCAATCCCGCAAGCGTGAATACCGTGGCTTTGGCAGGACCGCAATCGGCAGCGCAGTTCTCGGGCGGCTCTATCACCCTTACCGCCTCTGGCGGCTATACCGTGCCTAAGAATCTCTCCCGCGGTGACTACGCAGTGGTAGTTTACGCGGCAGACGCAGACGAGGGCATCAGAGTGAGTGAAATGGTAAAGGTCGGCTCGTTCTCCACCTACGACGGCAAGCTCGACTCGGAGGCGATGGATATTAAGGTTAAGACTGAAAACGGTAATCTCCGCGTCACCTACACCATCAAGAACTCGATTACCGCAACCGTAAAGGCGACCAAGGACAGCTATACCTACGCTGAAATTAAGCGTATGCTTGACGTCGAGATTTTGAGAAAGGGCGCACCCTACTCGCACGCAGTAATTGAGTATGCAAACGGTGAAGAAGTCCCCGAGGGGCAGTCGCTCGGTAAGGGCACATACAGAATGCTCTGCTATCTGCCCACGGCAGACGGTCTTGCCGAGAGCTACGCCTACGTCGTGCTGAATTAACGAAAAATATCAACGCAAATCAAAAGCGGTAGAGGCAAATCAGCCTCTACCGCTAATAAATTATTTGCAAACGAAAATCGAATATTTTAGAGCTATACCTCGTTTTCACAGACTTGGCGTTTCTCCTTATCGGCGGAATAATTGAAGTATCCGCTGATGATAAAGAACATAGGCACCGCCAGCCTGAAAAGCGGAAAATATTCATAGCTCTCCCCCGCCAGATGAATTGCAATTACCAGATAGCAAAGGAAAAATTTGAAAATATCTAAATAAACATTTCTTGAACTCAAGGTTTTCGTCATTTTTCCAGCCTCCCATTTTCATATATTATAGAATAAAAAACAGAAAAATCAACAAAAGATGAGCAAAAAAATCAGAGCACATTATTCTTTTAACAAAATTAAAAAAAGCACTTGACAAACTGTGGTAAAGTTGATATAATATTATGGCAAGTTAATATATACTTCACACGGAGATGTACTCAAGTGGTGAAGAGGCGCCCCTGCTAAGGGTGTAGGTCGGGCAACCGGCGCAAGAGTTCAAATCTCTTCATCTCCGCCATATGAAGAACCTATTGAAATCTGAACCTTTACGGTAAGACATTTCAATAGGTTTTTCTTTTATCCCTTTATTTGAAAGGGTTTCAGCCTTATTGAATTCGATATTGAATAGGACACGTATTTCCGAAAAAGTGAAATTTTGAGTTCGAAAAAATAAAATTCTTCACTTTTGAACTCTTGTAATAGGACATCAGGTGCTATTTTTGCTGTAATATTCAGCTTCTTTGGCATCGGGTGTCCTATAATTATTGTTCGAATGCGGGCGTTGGCTGTTGTAAAAGACCATATAGTCATCAACAGCTTTTTTGAATTCCTTATCAGATCGATACTTGGTGCGATAGAGTTCTTCTCTCTTAAGACTTGAGAAAAAAGACTCTACAACGGAATTATCGTAGGGGGTATAAGCACGAGAAAACGATTGTGTGACCTTTAGAGATTTTAAGTAATTGCAAAAAGTTTTTGAACGATAATTACCACCACGATCAGAGTGGAAAATAAGCGTACCCTTTGGCTGTCTTGTTTCATAAGCATCTTTAAAAGTATTTTTCACCAATTGTGTGCTATTGTTTAAGGCAATTCTATGAGCTATAACCTTTCGTGAGTATAGGTCGAGAATCACGCAAATGTAATACGAATTATACGGTGTTCTAAAATATGTAACGTCGCTCACCCATACTTCATTAGGGCGTGTGGTTTGAAATTGCTGATTAACTTTGTTCTTTGCCTTTACTTCTTTTTCGTATATAGCTTTCGCACGGTGGCGAATGCTTTGTAAACCCATATCATGCATGAGAAAAGAAACAGTTTCTTCACTTGTCCGATAACCTTTTTGTTTTAGAATTGCTGTGATTTTACCTGCACCGAAGATTTGCCTATTTTCCTCATAAATTTTTAGAATTTCCTCACGCAGAATCTCTCTACGTTTGGAATACCATGTGTTATCCTTTTTATTACGAAAAATATGGTTGTAGAAAGTACCTCGGTCAACTTGCATAGCTTCACATAACCAATGAACGTTATATTTCCCATATAGCGGCGCCATAGCATTTAGTTTTTCCTTTAAGGGTGCGTTGATCGAAATTCCAAGTTCACGAATAATAGCCAACATGGTTTGCAACTTTTCCACCTTGCGTTCAAGTTCTTTAATTTCTTTGCTTTTTACTGTTTTATTAATGGAATTTTTCGCTTTATAGTCATTTATCCACCGATAAATAGTAGATCGAGGAATACCGGTTTCGTTTGAAATACTAAGTATACTTTTTTTACTTTTATATCGCGCAATTATTTGCCATTTGACTTCTTCGGTGTAAATCATATTTATATAATCTCCTCTACAATAAATTTTTAATAGAATTATACCATATTGGAAATTTTATTGCGTCGAGGAGGTGAGTCTTTATTGAAATATCTTGTTGGATATGGTATAATTAATATAGTTAAATAAAACATGAATGGTTGATTGCTTTAATCTTTTGTATTGCAAAACAATCTAAAATATGCTATAATTAGACAAACACTGTAAGATGAGGTAGGCGAATTTATGATTTTTGATATATCAGACGCAACATTTAAGGCAATATTAAATGACAATCAGCTCTATCTTCCTATTAGGTGGAATGGCTTAGATTTTTGTTCCACATTAGATAGTTTATTTAATCATTACATAAAACAAATAGAAACAAAGTCTAGTTTAAATGGCAAAAATCAAAATTATATTAATATAGACTTAAAAGATGTTAAACGTGTATGTGGATTGCTTGTAAAATCGGTCAACCATTATTTAAATGGTTTTCCCTCTAAAGCATATACATCATTTGAGCATGCTATGGATATTTTTGTGAGAAGGCCATTAAAAATTTATCAAAAAAGTGTAATGGAACAATTTGAAGCGCCAAACATTTCTTATAGAAATAATGATGAGCTAAAATTATTTCGTGTAGTTAAAGTGAACGATAATAAACCATATCAAAGAGATAGGGCGTTTCATACTCCATATAATCTTAGATCCAAGGTTTCTACAAGTAGATATAGCATAGCAGGATATCCGAGCTTATATTTAGGAACTTCTTTGGATTTGTGTTGTGAAGAAACACATGTAAATCCTTATAATGATTTCGCACTTGCATCGTTATTTCAACTTGAAAGAACAATTGAATTTACAAATACTAATATTCGAGTCATAGAACTCGGTGTAAAACCACAAGACTTTTTAGAAATAGATCATAATAATGAAAGTCATGAAAGAAGAATCTCATCAGATTTGTTAACAGATCGTAGCATTAGGGCGGCATATATACTTTGGTATCCATTAATTGCATCTTGTTCATATATAAGAACGAACAAGAATGATCCATTCGCTGCAGAATATATTATTCCTCAATTGCTTATGCAATGGGTTAGGAATGAAATCGGGTCAAATAAAAATGAAGATTATGATCAATTAGTGGGGATTCGTTATTTTTCATGTGCGTCAGTAAAAGCATCAGATATGGGATTCAATTATGTTTTTCCTACTAGTGGCACTCAAAAATCTTCAGACATACCATTTTGTGCTGTTTTGACGAGAGCTTTTCGTTTGACACAGCCTGTATATATTCATGAATTTGACAATTTACACACATGTGAATGGTATTTAATAAAGTCTAAAGATTTTGATTTTATTAACTAAAATGGATTCTGTAAATATTATGCACAGCGTGCAAAATTAAATATACGAATCCTTGATATCTATCATGACATCATTATATTTTAATTAATTTTGTAACGAGGAAAAATCAAGAAATGCATGATAAAGCAATTGAGTTGTTAAAGTTAATAAATAATCATTTAAAAAACAATCTTCCATCATGCCCTTTTCCGCAAAGAGATATTATTTATCCAATATTTTTAACCAACGGGGCGCTAAAAGAAGAATTTATTTCTAAATTTCCTATAGAAAAAGTAAATGATTATTTTCATATACTACGTTTTATGGCAAATGCAACTGGTTCATCTGGTTATGCCCCCAATGATATTATTATTTCAAATGGGTATGGTCAAATTGAACGAAAAAATTTGATTAAAAAAATAGATGAAATTATAAAAGAGTTTGATGAAGACAACAAAAACTTCTGTGTTGTTCCAATGCGAGAATTAGACGAAGACTATGACATATTTATTTCACACGCATCAGAGGATAAAGAAGCCATTGCACGTCCTCTGGCAAAAGCTTTATTACGCCGTAGGTATAATGTTTTTCTCGATGAACTTGTTATTAAAATGGGAGATAGTATTACTGAAAGTATTAACAAAGGATTATCCAAGGCAAAATATGGGATTGTTATCATATCGCCAACATTTCTTCATAAAAATTGGACAAAAGCTGAGTTGAATTCATTATCAAATATGTATGTGAGCGCAAATAAAAAAATACTTCCTATATGGCATCACATATCTTATGAAGATATAGTAAATCAAATACCGCTTATTGCAGATCTAAAAGCTGTAGATTCAAGCGAAGGACTTGACTATATAGTCGAAGAAATTATCAAAGTAATTGGTACTTCTACTCATAAATCCTATTTGAAGACAAATTATAACTGGACTTTTTATGATTTTTCCGAATCTGTTCAAATGAGTATATGCAAACATTTAATAAGTTCCTTAACAGATGTAGATATTATTGATTATCATCGAAGTTTAGAAGAGGCAGATTTGTTTTTAAGTTCTATAGATACCACGAAAATATCGGATTTGGTTGCAAACAAATTAAGGGAACTTATGGTTGAATTAAAAAAATTGATTATAGAAGATATTAATGATTTAATAAACGACAGATAGTTGAAGAAGATAATGGGGCTTTTTATATTATTTTTGTAGTAATAAATAACAAGTAATACATGAAAATATAGCTTTTTGAAAACAAAAATTATTTTATTCTGCGACAGTTCGACTCTGTCCACCAAAAACGTAAAAATATCTTTTTTATCGCCCCTTCACAAAGATACGGAACGTCCATTCGGGCGTTCCGTATCTTTCTTTTTGGCTGGAGATGAAGAGATTTTCATGCTTTTGCCCGTCGCTTGCGACGGCAAAAGAGTAAGCCACCGAAAACAGTTAACAACTATTTTCGGTGTGCGACAAGCTAGTGTTTCTTAACGAGCGAGAGTGCGAGTGTACCGAGCGCTTTCGGAGATTAGAAACCCTGCGCGTGCGACGGAACGCCGCGCGTTCCTAGAGAATCTCTTCATCTCCGCTAAAACAAGAGAGCACCCTCTAAGATGCTCTTTTTGGGATAAATTATATGTAATTATTAAAATATAGTCTATGGATGATAAAAAATCTTGAAAAACCTGCGATTTTATGATATAATTTGATTAACAAATAAGATGATATGGAGGAAACGATATGAAAAAGATGCTTGCGATGGCTTTAGTGATTTCAACCTTATTATTAACCGGGTGCGCTACACATCTAAATACGTTTAAACTGCATGATACAGTAGACAATATTTCAAGCATAGAGATTTATTACATTAATCCATCATATGAAAAATATATTTTCGACATAGATGAGTCTTTTGAACCAATTAAAATTGTCGGGCCGGAATTATACACCGAAATAGCTAATGATTTAGAAATGCTGGTATACAAAGATGTTGTTCCGATATTTATTCCTAGCGATCCTAATTTTGATTTGTTTGGATTTGTAATAAAGGTTAAATATATGTCAAATGTATATCAACTTGTGTCTAATTCGGGAACAGTTTACACATATGATGACTCCGGTTGGGTGGATGATTTTTATGGCTGTGTAGAACAAGAAACATGGAATGAATTGATAATTAAATATATAGGGCAAGAGACTTTTAATATTTATCATGAAGACTAATATATTCCAATTTATCGGTGAGTTTTTTATCGTTCAAATTGAACCTATTTCAGTCAAAGCGAACCCATTGACCTCATTTTGAACCTTTTTTTGCTAAAGTGAACCCATTAGGATTTTGTATCCTTTTCATAGGTTACTCACAAAGATACGGAACGTCCATTCGGGCGTTCCGTATCTTTCTTTTTTTGGCTGGAGATGAAGAGATTTTCATGCTTTTGCCCGTCGCTTGCGACGGCAAAAGAGTAAGCCACCGAAAACAGTTAACAACTATTTTCGGTGTGCGACAAGCTAGTGTTTCTTAACGAGCGA
>SVQL01000063.1 GCA_015065365.1 Oscillospiraceae bacterium
CGTCGCGTACAAGCTCCAGAAAACGGTTTATCTGTCTGAATTTTGATTGTTTTTTGTCGTAGACACGACCGTTTTTGTCCGATACGCCAAGATAAGTAAGAAAAGGCTCGGAACCGTTGAGGATATACCTTTTCTCCCGATTGTTAAGAGATGAAACGGGTACTACGGGAGCGTTTGATTCAAGCTTTCGCTTCAGCTTTTCTCCGCCTATAAGAGTGTATTTTCCCCCCTTGGAGGTGCGAAGCTCACAGTCACCGATAGAGGTAAGAATATTTATTTGCCCGAAGTCCGATATTATTTCCAAAACGCAAGACACAGCGGTTTCGCTCAAGGGTATATTTTTGTGCGTGGCTTTGTTGTCGGTGTGGAAATTTTCGACCTGCAAACAAGCAGAGCCGCCGACAGATATCGGCGACGCTACTGCTTTTATTATTGATTTGTCCTTCGGCTTTGAAAATACAGCCTTTCTCAAGGCTCCCTTTGAAGCAGAGAGCACCAAAAGCTCTGAAAGCTCAAAAAGGATTTTCTCATAAGAAACGTTAGAATTACTCATCGTCACTGCTTTCGCTATCAGTATTTTTTTTGTCGTTCTGTATGACCTCGTCAGCCTTGACGCTCTTTTTAAAGACGAATTTGCTTTCCGTGCCTGCGCGGAGTCTCTTGATGTTTTCTTTATGCTTATAAATTACGAGTACGGCTATAAGCAATGCGAATATGGCGTAAGGGCTGCCCGAAACAGGATCGGAATCTCCGATTTGGATTGCGGGAAGGAGCCAGGAATCAACGCCTGCGAGAACGAAGGGATATACGAGCATACACATAACCGCACCAAGGGATATGTATCTTGAAATTCCAACGACGATAGCGTAGATAATAACGATTATAACGAAAACAAAGGGATTGCACATGCACATTGTAACGGCAGCGGTAACGACGCCCTTACCGCCCTTGAAATTATAGTAAATAGGGAACATGTGACCTATAACGGAGAATGTGCCCGCAACATAAGCGCCGAGATTTCCGAGAAGTGCGTAGCCTATAAGACACGCAATTATTGCCTTTAGAGCATCGCCGAGAAGCGTCAGCCCCGCAGCCTTACGGCCGTATATACGCATCATATTCGTCATTCCGGCATTTTTACTTCCATAGTTACGTATATCCTGCTTATAGGTTTTTCCGGAAATAATTATAGCAAAGTTGAGACTGCCGAGAAAATAAGAAGCAACTGCGGCTATTACGCAGGACGCTATGAAAAGCGTCAATGCAAGACCGCCGTTATTTACAAATAATTGATTTTTGTTAATGTAGTGGAGCACGAAGCCACTCTGAAAAAAGTCAGCAATTGTCATTTGAGTACCTACCCTTTCATAATTACATACACAAACATTATATCACATTTTTTTGCATTATTCAAGAGCTTTGCATAAAAAAGAGGGGATAAGCGTTTAACTTATCCCCATGAAAAATTTATTTAATTGGCTTTTTTTCTGGTTATAAGCTTGATCACGAGCAGAGTTCCAACCGTAAGAACGATACCGATTGCAAGAGAAACGACTGCGTTGACTGCAAAGCCGAGAACAGCGGAGAGAGCTCCTGCAATAATGAACATTACGAAGGAGATAACAGCTACTGTAACGGCATAAGGTATTTGTGTTGAAACGTGATTGAGATGGTTGCACTGACCGCCTGCTGAGGACATGATAGTGGTGTCGGAGATAGGAGAGCAGTGGTCACCGCAAACGGCACCTGCAAGACATGCGGACATACCGATTACAAGAAGCTCGGGATTACCCTCGAAGATAGCGGTAACGATCGGGATAAGAATACCGAACGTACCCCACGACGTTCCGGTAGCAAATGCAAGAACGCAAGCAACGAGGAATATGATAGCGGGAAGGAAGAGTCCGAGAGCTTCTGCGGAGTTGCTCATAAGATCACCGATATAGTACTTAGCGCCGAGAGCCGAGGTCATGTTCTTAAGTGCTGTTGCAAAGGTAAGAATGAGAATTGCGGGAACCATTGCGATAAAGCCCTGAGGAACGCATGCCATAGTGTCCTTGAAATTAAGGCAACGGCGAACGAGAAGGTAAGCTATTATCAGAACGAGCGCGATAAGACCGCCCCAAGGAAGTCCTACGGTTGCGTCGGTGTTTGCGAAAGCGTCGATTAAGTTGGTAACGCCATCAGTCTGGTATCCGACGTATATAAGTGCTCCGATGCAGCTTGCAATAAGGATAACTACGGGGAGAATAAGGTCAAGAATACTGTTCTTTGCGGTAGATGCAATGTCTTCGGAAACCTCGTTCTTGTCACCGACGGTGTAAAGATCGCCGTGCTCGATTGCATTAAACTCATGCAGCTTCATAGGACCGTAATCGAACTTCATGAGAATAATTCCAACTACGAAAACTATGGTAAGGAGTGAGTAGAAGTTGAAGGGAATAGCCTTGATGAAGTATGTAAGTCCCTGTCCTTCCTCAACGTGGCTGGAAACAGCCGCCGCCCAGCTTGAAATAGGAGCTATCATACAGATAGGAGCCGCGGTTGCGTCAATTATGTACGCAAGCTTTGAGCGCGAAACGCGCTTGCTGTCGGTAACGGGACGCATAACCGAGCCAACCGTCAGACAGTTGAAGTAATCGTCAACAAAGATAAGCACACCGAGCGCAAAGGTCGCAAGCTGTGCGCCAACACGGGTCTTAATATGCTTTTGCGCCCATCTTCCAAAAGCCGCAGAGCCGCCCGCTCTGTTGATAAGAGCAACAACGATACCAAGCTCGACAAGGAAGATAAACACGCCCGCGGTATCCATGACGGCGGATATAAGCCCGTCGCTTATTACCGCGTCAACCGTTCCCGTAAACGAGAAATCGGAATAGAGGATAGCGCCCGATACGATACCGACGAAAAGGGAGCTGTAAACCTCTTTGGTTATAAGCGCAAGTCCGATTGCGATGATCGGGGGAAGAAGCGCCCAAAGAGAACCGGTAACGGAAGCCTCGCCTCCGCAGGTGTCGCAGTGAACTTTGAACGTGTCACGGCAGGTGTAGCAATCGGAATAGTGTCCGTCTCCGCCACATTCCTCGCAGGTGGGCATTGCTTCTGCCTTGGCCTCGCAGACCTCGCAAATGCAATCAGAGCATTCAACCCAGCCCTCGTTACATCCGTCGGGGCAAGCGAATGAGGTGCCCATGGCGCCGCCGGTAAGCTTGGCGACAACCAGCAGCGCGATAATAATAACTACCGCGACCGCAAGAATGATTTTTTTAGTTTTTGTCATAATACCTCCACAGTTTATGAAATGATATTACAATTTTAACATATTTTGTCGAAATATGCAATCCCTTTTAGAAAAATTAATAAAAAACAAGGCAAACGAGTCATTTCGTTGCCTTGCTTGTATACTTTTATTCATGTTTGTAATATAAGTTTAGCTTTTTCTATATCTGCGTGCACCTGTACTGACATTGCCTCAACGCTTGAAAATCTTTTCTCGGGGCGAATAAATTCAATAAATTCCGTAGTTATCTTTTTGCCGTACACATCGCCCTCAAAATCAAACATATGCGTTTCAGCACATAGAAGCCCCACGTCAACCGTTGGACGGGTTCCTACGTTTGTAATTCCAAAATAAGATTTTCCGTCAAAGCTTGTTCGCGTCAGATATACGCCGTTTTTAGGCAGAAGTATATCCTTTTTTGGAAGCACGTTAACAGTCGGAAAGCCGAGCTTGCGCGCAAGATGCTGACCGTTTACGACAACGGACGTTATTGAATAAGCATATCCCAAAAGGGCAGAGGCGCGTTTTACCTCACCTTGTGAAATCAAAGCTCTTATTTCTGACGAGCTTACTGCAAGACCGTTAATTTGATATTCCGGTACTACGCTCACGCCGATACCGTGCTCAGCACAAATCTCCTCAAGCAGCTTTGCATTTCCCGTCGCACCCTTACCAAAGGTGTAATTAAATCCGCAACTAACGTGCGCGGCGCGCAGCCTTTTTATTACTATTTCCTCAACAAACGCCTTCGCGTCTATCGAGAGCACGTCTTTAGAAAGGGGAAGAGAGATACAAACAGAAATTCCGAGCTCCTCAAAGATACGCATTTTTGATTCATCTGTTGAGAGAAGTTTTACGGATTCGGGGGCGAAAAATGCGCGAACGGGCCTGTCAAAAGTAAGAACTGCCGTTTGGCAGTTAAGCTTTACAGCCGCATCGACTCCGGCGCGGAGCACCTGACGGTGACCCTCGTGTACTCCGTCAAAGCAACCGAGTACAACAGAAAACGGCTTATCAAGCTCAAAGTCCTGCCCTCTGTATACTATCATATTTTCACCTCCCATTAGCTTTCGTCAAATATTTTACCACATTTGACTTGCAAAGGAAACACATAATTTGTAAATTTTGTGTGATTGACAAGAATATATCAATCGTTGACAAAACGTGTCGTAAATGATATAATGAATATAAGTATAGGTTATATTATTATGTTATCGTAAGGAGGTGCAAAACACTGTGTTCAAATTGAACGGAGTGCATTTGAAGCACTGTAAAAATACTGCCGAGTCGACTCCTGTACGCATGGGTGTTCCTAAGAAGCTGGTTATCCCTATGTCGATGCACATAGGTGCGCCCGCCAAGCCCGTAGTCAAAGCGGGAGACACGGTGAAGGTAGGCCAGCTCGTAGGAGAAGCGGGCGCGGGACTTTCCTCTCCAATATATTCTGGAGTCTCGGGAACAGTAAAAAAGATTGACGAAATTATTGCCGCTAACGGGGCGCATATAACTACTGTTGTTATCGAGCCTGACGGACTCCAGACAGTGCATGAGGATATAAAGCCGCCCGTGTTAGAGAATAGAGAGCAGTTTCTTGATGCCGTACGCATGAGCGGCATAGTAGGACTTGGCGGCGCGGGATTTCCGACAGCCGTAAAGCTCAGCGCGGATACGTCCAAAATTGACGCTATCGTCGTCAACGGCGCGGAGTGCGAGCCGTACATCACCTCGGATACGAGAACTATGCTTGACGAGCCCGACGTAATTGCCGACGGACTAAAAATGCTTACGGAGTATCTTGGCGTTAAAAGGGTTGTAATAGGGATTGAAAATAATAAGCGCAAATGCATTGCGGCTTTGAAAAAAGCGGTGCGCGGAATAGAAGGCGTCAGTGTCAAGGCGCTTCCCGCCGTATATCCGCAGGGCGGCGAAAAGGTGCTCGTTTACCATACCGTCGGCAGAGTCATAAAGGAGGGACAGCTTCCTCTGGATGCGGGCGTTATCGTCATAAATTGTACGACGGTTGCGGCAATCGCAAAATACATAAGGACGGGAATGCCGCTTGTCGAAAAGTGTGTGACCGTAGACGGCTCTGCGATAGCTGAGCCCAAAAACGTCATAGCTCCTATCGGAACTCCGGCGCTTGAGCTTATAGAATTTTGCGGAGGCTTTAAAACACAGCCGAGAAAAATTCTTTGGGGCGGACCTATGATGGGTATAGCCCTGCCCGACCTCAATATGCCCGTAATGAAGCAGACCAACGCAATACTTGCGTTTGATCGCAAGGACGCAACTCCGCCCGAGGAGACTGCCTGTATCAAGTGCGGTCAGTGCATAGACCACTGTCCCTTGCGACTCTCGCCCTCTGCAATAAATAAGGCATACGAAGCAAAGGACACTGTGGCGCTTCAGAAGCTCAAGGTGAATCTTTGTATGGAGTGCGGTTCATGCTCTTACGTGTGCCCCGCAAAGAAAAATTTGGTACAGACTAACAAGCTTGCAAAGGCAATGCTTAGAAACGGAGGTAAATAAGCTTGGATAACAGCGTACTTTTAGTATCTCCGTCACCTCACGTTCGCTCAAAGCGAAACACACAAAACATAATGCTCGACGTCGTTATCGCGCTTTGCCCCGCACTTGTTGCATCCGTAATAATATTCGGCTGGCGCGCACTTATAGTCACGCTTTTCTGTGTTGGAGTGTGCGTTGCGTCCGAGCTTTTGTTTGAGCTTATAACCAAGAGAAAAAAGACAGTTAAGGATCTTTCTGCGGTTGTTACAGGTATGCTCCTTGCATTTAATCTTCCTGCGAGCATACCGCTTTGGCAGGCGGCTGTCGGCTCAATTATCGCGATAGTTATAGTAAAGCAGCTTTTCGGCGGTATCGGCTGCAATTTTGCAAACCCCGCAATTACCGCAAGAGTGGTTATGCTCATATCCTTCGCAAGTAGCATGACGAGCTTTGCAACAAGGAACGATGCTGTAAGCTCGGCAACACCTCTGTCGGGTGGCGAGATGCCGTCGCTTCTTAATTTGTTCCTCGGAAACCACGCAGGCTCGCTTGGTGAGACCTGCGCGCTTGCCCTCATTATTGGTTTTGCGTATTTGCTTATTCGCCGTGTGATAACGTGGCATACCCCCGTAGTGTTCGTCGGAACCGTATTTTTGTTTACGCTCTTGCTCGGTGAAAATCCCTTTGAGCACGTTCTGACAGGCGGACTTTTGCTCGGCGCTATCTTTATGGCGACAGACTATTCCACCACACCACCCACTAAATGGGGAAAGGTAATATTCGGTGTAGGCTGTGGTGTTATAACCGTGCTTATTCGAGTTTTTGGAAATTATCCCGAGGGAGTGTCCTTCGCAATTCTTCTTATGAACATACTTACGCCTCTTATATCTATGGTGTGCGCACCGAGACCGTTTGGAGGTGTTAAGAAAAAATGAAAAAGATGAATACGTCTATAAAAAGCATAATCGTGCTCGTCGTTATCTGTCTTGTAATAGGCGGAGCTATGGCGGCGGTCAATATGATAACAGAGCCGAAGATAGCGGCGGCAGAGGCAGAGGCTGAGCGTCTTGCACTCTCAGAGGTCTGCCCCGAGAACGGAGGTTTTGAAGCGGTAGAGGGAATAGAGCTTCCCGAGTCTGTGAAGGAGATATACCGTGACCTTGACGGAGAGGGCTACGTTGCGATGCTTTCCGTCGGTGGCTACGATTCCTCAAAGCCCATGTCCGTGGCTGTCGGATTTACAAATGACGGAAAGATAATTAAGTGTAAGGTCATTTCCGCGCAAGGAGAAACGTCGGGTATTGGAAGTAAGGTTACGGGAGAGGATTTCCTTGCGCAGTTTAACGGTAAATCTGAAGGACTTGAAGGAGTTGACGCGATAAGCGGAGCTACCATTTCGTCCTCGGCACTTATCGAAGCGGTCAGGGAAAGCTTTTCGGCGGTGAAGACAGCCGGGGAGGTGACAAAATGAATAAGTGGAAAAATTTCCTAAAGGGAATAATAAAGGAAAATCCCGTGCTTGTGCTGGTTCTTGGCACTTGCCCTACGCTTGCGGTCACCACGTCTGTGCTCAATGCGCTCGGTATGGGACTTGCCGCAACGGTAGTTCTTTTGTGCTCCAATATGGCAATCTCGGCTTTGCGTAAGGTCATACCCGATAAGGTGAGAATACCGTGCTATATAGTTCTTATAGCGGGCTTTGTTACCATAGTTGAGATGCTTATGCACGCATTCGTGCCGAGTCTTTATGAGTCGCTCGGCATATTCCTCTCTCTAATAGTTGTAAACTGTATCATTCTCGGCAGAGCCGAAATGTACGCAAGCAAAAACACAGTAGTCGATTCTGCTATTGACGCGCTCGGAATGGGAGTCGGATTTACGCTTGCGCTGTTCCTTATGTCGTCGATACGTGAGATTTTCGGTGCGGGAACGTGGTGCGGTCTTGAGATACCCTTTGCGGGAGATTACAGTATGATGATACTGACGATGGCGCCCGGTGGATTTTTCGTATTCGGCTGCCTTATTGCGCTTGTTAACTTTATTATTACCCGAAAGGGCGGCAAGGTAAAGAAAAATATCGGTTGCGCGGGTTGTCCGTCTGCGAGCCTGTGCGGTAAAGCTCAGGAGGATAAGTGCGAAAAGGAGGAGAATAAGTGATGGAAGCATTAAGAACGCTTATTATAATCCTTCTTACGTCGGTTCTCGTAAATAACTACGTGCTGTCAAGATTTTTGGGAATATGTCCGTTCCTAGGCGTTTCCAAGAAGCTTAACCAAGCGGTGGGAATGGGAGTTGCGGTAATATTCGTTATGCTTATGGCAACTGCCGCAACGTGGCCTATACAGACTTATTTGCTTGACAGATTTGGACTTGGCTATGAGAACTATCGTGTTTATTCTCGTAATAGCCGCGCTCGTTCAGCTTGTTGAAATGGTACTTAAGAGATATATTCCCGCGCTTCACGCCTCGCTTGGTATATATCTGCCGCTTATTACCACCAACTGCGCGGTACTCGGTGTGACTATAAACAATATAAACGACGGATTTAATTTCCTCGAATCTATGGTAAGCTCGCTTGGTGCAGGACTTGGATTTTTGCTTGCTATGGTGCTTTTCGCGGGTGTTCGCTCAAGGCTTGAGGAGGCAAAGCCTCCGAAGTGCTTTCAGGGACTTCCCATAACTCTCGTTTCCGCATCTATCGTTGCGCTTTCCTTCTTTGGATTTGCGGGTATAGTTGACGGTATTTTCGGATAAGGGGGTAGTGATATGACAGAAGCAATGAAAATTTTGATAGCGATAGCTGTCGTTGTCGGTATCGGCGCAGTCTGCGCAATAATACTCGTCGTGGCATCAAGAGTTTTTGCGGTAAGAGAGGACGAGAAATACACGAAAATACGTGAGTGTCTCCCCGGCGCTAACTGCGGCGCGTGCGGATATGCGGGCTGTGACGGCTATGCAAAGGCACTTGCGGAAAGTGAGGGTATTGCTGCCAATCTTTGTATTCCCGGAGGTGACGGCGCGGCAAAGGCAATTGCCGACATACTCGGAGTCGAGGTCGGCGACGTGGTGGAAAAGGTTGCCGTCGTGCATTGCTACGGCGACTGTGAGCACACCTCAAATAAAATGGACTACGTCGGAATTAAAACCTGCGAGGCAGCAAAGCTTATGTTTGGCGGTCAGGGAAAATGCGTTTACGGTTGTATCGGATTTGGTGACTGTGTGGCTGTATGTCCGCAGAACGCCATATGCATAGAGAACGGAATTGCTCATATCGATACGAGAAAATGTATCGGCTGCGGTCTTTGTCAGAGAGCATGTCCTCGCGGACTTATTGAGGTGATAAAGGACGTTGATTGCGTGCTTGTGACCTGTAATAATACGGAAAAGGGCGCGTCAGTCAGGGGAAAATGCTCCAACGGCTGTATCGGCTGTAAAAAGTGTGAGAAGAATTGTCCTGCCGGAGCTATAACCGTCACGGACAATCTGGCTAAAATTGACTATGAAAAATGCACGAATTGCGGCGAGTGTGCAAAAAATTGCCCCGTGGGCTGTATTATCGTTTCCGATTTCAGCGGCTTGCACAGAGTTAAAAATTAAAGGCTAAAAAGATATGGGAGAGAAGATATGGGAGCTTTTGTGACAACGGAATATTCTATAAAGCTTGAAACGGTAAAAAAAGAGCTTACGTTAGCGCTTCTCTCCGATCTTCACAGTGCGCCGTCTACGGATGTGTCGGGTATGATCGATATTTTGCGCGAAAAGCGCCCGGACTATATACTCATGCCCGGAGATATGTTCGAGCGCCTTGACGGCAAGCGTACTGAGTGGACACGCGCAGGAATTGAACTGATGAAAAATGCGGCGGAAATCGCGCCCGTAATGTATTCCTTCGGAAACCACGAAAACGGAGGACTCGGCTCGTGGAATTTTTTAAAGTGGCGGAAAAAGTACTTTTTCCCGAAATATTTTGCTCCCGAGGAGCTTGACCTCATATTTGACAGCGGCGCCACCGTTCTTGACGATGCTTACGTCATAGAGGACGGAATTGCGTTCGGAGGACTTACGTCGGGCTTTATAAATCAAGGAAGGAAGCCGAATCTTGATTGGCTTGACGGCTTTTGTGCTCTTGATTGCCCCAAGATACTGCTTTGCCACCACCCCGAATACTATAAAAAATATTTGAAAAACAAAAATATTGACCTAATCGTCTCGGGGCACGCGCACGGCGGGCAGTGGCGTTTTTTCGACAGAGGACTCTTTGCTCCCGGACAGGGAGTTTTTCCGAAATATACGTCCGGAGTTTATGACGGAAGGCTCGTTGTGTCGCGCGGATTGAAGCAGGGTGGCAAAATTCCGAGGATTTTTAACAAGCCCGAAATCGTTTTTTTGAAAATAAACTGAAAAATTAAACCTATTTTCCTTACAAAAGGAAAGTGGGTTTAATTTTTTTGCCCGCTTTAAAAACAAAAGTGAGTATATATTATGTCAATTTGCGGAACAATTATTATATCTTGAAAAATGGAGGAAGAAAAAATGAAAGCAAGCAAAATAATTATTTTAATCTGTGTTCTTGCGTTGTGTTTTGGCGCGTTTTACGGCTGCGGCAGAAGCAAGTCCGCAGACGTTCACGTGTTCTACTACACGTACAGTGACACCTATATCTCAACTGTTCGAGCATCTCTTGATAAGCAGCTAGGCGATGCTGGTATTTCGTATCAGGATCACGACGGTAACAATAATCAGACCACGCAGACAGAGCAGGTGCAGACTGCAATCACCAAGGGCGCAAAGCTTATCGTCGTTAACATTGTAACGACGGGCTCGGACGATGCCGCAAACGGTATAGTAAGTCTTGCAAGGGATGCGGGAATACCCGTTATCTTCTTTAACAGAGAGGTGTCCGACGGAGTTGTAAAGAGCTACGATAAGTGCATCTTTATCGGAACCGATGCGGCAGAAGCAGGGTATTTGCAGGGGGATATGATTGGCGATTACGTTGTTAAGAATTACAACGCGATAGATCTCAATGACGACGGTAAAATATCCTACGTTATGTTTATGGGTGAGAAGGGTAATAACGAGGCAATTTACAGAACACAGTACTCGGTTGAGAACGCTAACAAAAAGCTTAAAGAGGCAGGAAAGCCAGCTCTTGAGTTTTACGACAAGGCAAACAACGACAAATATCTGCTTGACAGAGACGGAAAGTGGTCAGCTCAAGCGGCAAACGAGTATATGACGACTATTCTTGCGTCGTATAATACGCAAAACAAGAATATGGTCGAGCTTGTAATATGTAATAACGACGGAATGGCAGAGGGTGCAATATCTGCGCTCAGCGGAGCTGGATTTAATACCGGTGCGGCAAACGCGACGTCCATTCCCGTATTTGGAGTTGATGCAACGAGTGCGGCGGTTTCTCTTATTGGAGCGGGAAAGATGGCTGGAACAATAAAGCAGGATGCCGACGGTATGGCTACCGCAATAATGAAGAGCGTTTCCAACAGTCTTGACGGCAAGGCGCTTCTCAGCGGCATGTCGGATTATCAGATCGACGACGACGTAAATAAGGTTCGTATTCATTATTCTGTATATCTTGGCGAAAATAAGTAAATCATAAATATGGGTTGCTTCCTTTGCGACTTTTCGCTAAGTGAAGCAGCCCTTATATCTAAATTTATAAAAACAGGTAAACGAAATGCAAGAATATTTACTTGAAATGAAAAACATAAGTAAGGAGTTTCCGAGCGTAAAGGCTCTGTCGGACGTTACCTTCAGACTTCGCAGAGGAACGGTGCACGCACTCATGGGAGAGAACGGCGCGGGAAAATCAACGCTTATGAAATGCCTTTTTGGAATCTACGGAGCGGATAGCGGAGAGATAATTCTTGACGGAGAAAAGGTGAGCTTTAAAAATCCCGCCGAGGCACTTGGACGCGGGGTTGCCATGGTGCATCAGGAGCTTAACCAAGCTCTTAAAAGAAGCGTTTCAGACAATATCTGGCTTGGACGGTATCCCACCCGTTTCGGCGTTACACTTGAGAGCAAGATGTACCGCGACACCTTGGAAATATTCAAGGAGCTGGAGATTGACGTTGATCCCCGTCGCATAATGAGCACAATGTCCGTTTCCGAGCGACAGATTGTGGAAATTGCTAAGGCAGTTTCCTATAACTCAAAGGTAATAGTGCTTGACGAGCCTACATCATCGCTAAATGAAAAAGAGGTTGAGCATCTGTTTCGCATCATAAAAAAGCTTAAGGACAGAGGGTGCGGTATAATTTATATCTCCCATAAGATGGAAGAAATTTTGCAGATATCCGACGATATTACGGTAATGCGCGACGGTAAAAACGTAGCGACGCATAGGGCCGAGGAGCTTGATATTGACAAAATAATCAAGCTTATGGTAGGTAGAGAGCTGACGGAGCGATTTCCGCCAAAGACCAACCAAATCGGAGACGTTACACTTCGTGTTGAGGGACTTACGGCGAAGTACGCAAACGTAAGGGACGTAAGCTTCGAGGTGCGTGCGGGCGAGATCGTCGGCGTTGCGGGGCTCGGCGGGGCAGGACGCACTGAGCTTCTTGAAAGTATTTTCGGACTTCTGACAAAAAGCGACGGAAAAATGATGCTGGGTGGTAAAGAAATATACAACAGAACACCGCGCGAGGCAATCGCAAACGGTTTTGCGATGCTTACTGAGGAGCGTCGTGCCACGGGTATTTTCGGTATACTTGACATAACGGATAATACGGTAATTTCAAATCTTTCGGCATACCGACTGATTTG
>SVQL01000064.1 GCA_015065365.1 Oscillospiraceae bacterium
TGTGCTCCTTTGTAGGGACAGGCGTCCTCGACTGTCCGCAAAAAACATATTTAACCCACAAATAAAATTTTATTGCGCAAGGCTCTGTTTACACGTAGGGCGGTGGCTTGCTGCCGCCGTTAAAAAATACGTCGATTCAATATACGGCGGGAGATAAACCCCCGCCCTACAAATTTTAAATTTTCAAATTCCCATGCACCGCCGTCTTTCTTTTTTTATTATGAGCCTTCCCTTGGGGGAAGGTGTCGGCGATAGCCGACGGATGAGGGTAGGATGCGAAGCATCCGTGCTTTTTTAATAAAGTTAATAATAAAGTTAATTTGTATATATGGCACGCTCGCGCTGCTCGCTACCCTCATCCGTCACTCGCAAGGCTCGTGCCACCTTCTCCACAGGAGAAGGCTAAAACACTAAAAAATCACAAAAAAATCAAGAAAAAATTATACAAAGCCCCGTCGCGTTCATAAAATGTTTATATATATATGATATAATGTACTGTAATTAGGCATTTTGAAGGAAATTTAGAAAGGAAATTCCTCTGTTATGATAAAAATCGAACATCTGGTAAAAAATTACGGCTCCAACTGCGCCGTTGACGACATCAGCTTTGAGGTCGGCAAGGGTGAAATAGTAGGACTGCTTGGACCTAACGGAGCGGGAAAAAGCACGACTATGAATATTTTGACGGGATACCTGTCGTCAACGTCGGGGAACGTTACCGTTGCGGGAATAAGCGTGCTGGACAACCCTCTTGAGGCGAAGAAGCACATTGGCTATCTTCCCGAGCAGCCCCCACTCTATCTTGACATGACCGTTGAAGAGTACCTGATATTCAACTATAATCTCAAGGGCTGCAAGCTCAACAGAAACAAGCATCTTGAGGAGATATGCGAGGTCGTTAAGATAAAGGACGTATATAAGCGCGTTATCAAAAATCTCTCCAAGGGTTACCGCCAAAGAGTCGGTATTGCGCAGGCGCTTATTGGAAGCCCCGAGGTTATAATTTTTGACGAGCCGACGGTCGGTCTTGACCCCAAGCAGATAATTGAAGTCAGAAACCTGTTGCGTATGCTTGGAAAGGATCATACCGTTATACTTTCTACGCACATACTTCAGGAGGTGCAAGCGGTCTGCGACAGAATCGTTATTATAAACAAGGGTAAGATAGTAGCTAATGAAAAGACCGAGGACATTACCCGCGCGGTTGAGAGCAACAGACGCTTCAACGTAAAGATAGCGGGCCCCCAGAAGGAGGTCCTCGCAATGCTTCGCTCAAAGCCGGGTATAGTTTACGCAGACCTGCTTAATCAGAGAGATGGTGATGCGTATTCTTACCTTATCGAGAGTGAGGTTGGAATAGATATCCGTAAGAGTCTTTTCTATACTCTTGCCGAAAAGAAGTGGCCGCTTGTCGGAATGGAAGCGATGGGTATGAATCTTGAGGACATATTTATTGCCATAGTTGACCAGAGCGCACCCAAAGCGAGATATGAGCGCAAGGGCGCAAAGTCAAAGAACGCAAGAGCGAGCGCAAACGAGGAGTTTGCAAAGAAGATCGTCGATAACGCTGATAAGAGCCGCGACGGACAGTATTCCGCTCTCTTTGACGACGACGAGGCGTAATTCTCAAAAATCCAGCCCTAAAGAAAAAGAAAGGAGCACGTTCGTTTTATACGCACGTGGAAAAAATAATGTTTGCAATTTTCAAAAAAGAGCTTCGCTCCTATTTTATAAACGCCGTCGGTTACGTTTACGTAGGCGTTTTTCTGGCAGCCGCGGCAGTTTTATGCGGACTGACAACACTCGGACAGCAGTCGTATTCGACCTCTGAATATTTTACGGGACTTATATTCGCGTTTATCGTACTTATTCCTTTGCTTACGATGAAGCTTTTTGCAGAAGAAAAGAAGCTTAAAACCGAGCAGCTTCTTCTGACGGCGCCCGTTTCGGTATGGTCGCTCGTGCTCGGAAAATTCCTCGCGGCATTTACTCTGTTTGTCAGCACGGTTCTTGCATCGTGCATAAATTTCTTTCCCCTTTACGTTTACGGCAGGGCGGAAAGAGGCGACTCGGAATATACGGATATACACGTAGGCCCCGTCACGGCAGAGATATTTTCCTGCGTGCTCGGAATAATTCTTCTCGGCGCGGCGTTTATCTCGATAGGAATTTTTATTTCCTCGCTTACTGAAAATCAGCTCGCAGCAGCGGTAATAACCGTCGCTATCATCTTCGTAATGCTCATTCTTGACTTTGTGAATGCGTATATTGACGTTTATGCGATACGCTTTGTTATCAGCTGGATATGCGTGCTCAGCCGCTTCTCCAACTTTACGGCGGGAATACTTGATTACACGTCGATACTGTATTATCTGTCGATATCGGGAGTATTCATTCTTCTTACGACGCGCGTTTACGACAAGCGCCGCTGGGGTTGATACTCCATAACAGAATTACGGAAAGGCAGGAAAAAGCATGAAAAATAAATCAGCAATCGGACGCAAGCTTCGTTACGGCGGAGTTTCAGCAGTCCTCACCGCCCTTATAATTGCGGTGGTAATAATAATAAACGTTCTCTTTTCGGCGCTTGCACAGAGATTTTTGTGGTATACCGACCTTACTCCCGAGCTTGTTTTTACCCTCTCGGACGAGGCGTTTAACATCATCGAAAAGGGAGACGAAAAGTTTGATACGCAGTCGCCTATCGAGCGTGTAAACGAGGACAGAGCTAACGGAATAAACGAGACTATAAATATAATATTCTGTACCGATCCCGATACACTTCAGGGTAACTCTACTCAACACTACGTCTACAAAACGGCGCTTGACCTTGAGGAAAGATTTCCCGACCACATCGACGTTCAGACGGTAAATATTATACAAAATCCCTCGGCTGTATCTCGCTTCAAGACCAACTCGCTCTCAAAGATATATACCACCAGTGTTATTATCGAGTACGGAAGTGAGTACAGAATACGCGAGCTCCGCAGCTTCTATACCTTTGACACCGACGATTCGGAAACTCCGTGGGCTTATAACGGAGAAAAGGCTTTCGTGTCGTCCATTCTTGCGGTTACGAGAGCGGCAACCCCCAAGGCTTGCATTACGCTCAATCACGGCGAGACCTTTGATCTTGAAACTATGGAGTTTGTAAACACTCTGACGGATGCGGGCTACGACGTAGAGCCTCTTATGCTTGACGAGGAGGAGATCCCCTCGGATTGCCGTCTTATAGTAGTGTTTGACCCCAAGGAGGACTTCTCGGTGTTCGATCCCTCGAGTCCTCTCGAAACGGTTGACGAGCTCGATAAGCTTGAGGCGTTCCTTGATAAGGGCAACTCGCTTATGGTGTTTATGAATCCCGCGACGGAAAAGCTTGACGATTTTGAGGAGTTCCTTGAGGAGTGGGGTATTAAATTTAACCGCTCCGCCGATCCCGCAAATCCCGACAAGCTGGTGTCTCACCTCGTTGAGGACCGTACGCAGTCTATTCAGTCTTCGAACCGCGATGCATATACCTTCCGCGCAGAATACGCGATAGGCGGTCTCGGCGCAAGCCTTACCGAGGATATGCGCAGCCGCTCAACTCCTCAGAAGATGATATTCAGAAATGCAATGTCTATCTCCTATTCCGACACCTTCAAGCCCACGACCTACGTTCCTGCGGAAACGAGCACCGACGAGAATGACGTTCAGCACGAGTACGGCTCGGGAAGCGACAACGGAGTTTACCGCAGTATATTCGACGTGTTCGTTACGAGTGAAGGCGCTGAGGCTTATGCGGGCGGAACAAAGCCTGCTCAGGTAGCTACGGCAAACGAGCGCATCAAGCTTATGACGGTTTCCGTTGAGAACAAGCACATTCAGGAGGACAATTACTCCACGACCAATCAGGCGGCTTACGTTTTGGCTTGCGGAAGCACGGATATCGTGCAGAGCGAGCTGTTGCAGTCAGGCGCTTACGGTAACACCGACTTCTATCTTACCGCGCTTCGCGCTATCGGCAGAGAGGCAGTGCCGGTAGGTCTTGAATTCAAGCCCTTCTCGGACGATACTATTGATACGGTAACTACCGCCGAGGCAACTCAGTATACGGTTTGGCTTGCAGTAGTCCCCGCCGTCGCTGCTCTTGCTACGGGAATTGTGGTGATCGTTAGGAGAAAGAACAGATGAGAAAAAAAGGCACGCTGATGAAACGGCGCACGACGGCGATAATCGCGGCTGCTGTCGCTGTTACGCTTCTGATAATTGCGCTCGTTGTAGTTTTGAATAACGTAGTCAACGTGAAGGCAGTAACGGATAAGGCTGACGGCTCGGTGTATTATATTATAAAGCGAGACGGAATTTACGCCTTGTACGACTCCGACAAAAAGACGATGATGCCCAAGGACGAGCAATACGGATATTTTGAGGGCAGATCGGGCACGCTGTTTGACGTTGACGGGGAAACGGGAGAGTGCGAGCAGATAATACTCGCAACGCTCATGGAGGGAACTAACGAGGAGCTTGGCTTCGGACAAAGATTCCTCATATTCCCCCATATTGAAAAAGCTAATATACTCAAGCTTGAGGTGTTCAACTCGAACGGTAGCTTTACCTTCAAGAGAGCAAATACCGAAACGCTTGAGGAGGATCCCAAGGGCTCGTTCATTATAGACGGTACGCCGTTTACGAGCTACGACCAGGAGCTTTTTGCTTCCCTGTACGTCAGCGCGGGATATACGCTGACGACGCAGAAGATCGAAGACCCCATAAAGCATCCCGAAACGGGTGATTTCCGTGAATACGGACTTGTTCCCGAAACTCGCAAGAAGGCGGACCCAGAAACGGGAGAATACCTTAAGAACGAGGACGGAAGCTTCGTATACGAGGAGTATACTCCCGCGTATTACGTGCTTACAGACACGTCGGGTAATAAATACAAGGTAATAATCGGGGATATGCTGGTTACGGGCGGAGGATACTACGCACAGTACGTTGATATCGACAAGAACGGAAATGAAACCAAGAGAGATGCGGTTTACGTGCTTGGAGCTGACGTTGGCGACACCATGCTCGCGCCTATTGAAAAATTCGTAACCCCCGAGCTTACCTATCCCATGACTATGAACACCTATTTCGACGTTGAGAACTTCCTTATCATGTCCAAGAAGGCGGACGCGACGGTTGACAGCGAGGACTATTACGAGGACATCGTAGCGTTTACCTACGACGACCTTTCACTGCGTGAGAACACCATTAAGGCATCCGAGCCCTACCACTTCCTTGCGGGCTACGGACTTGCGGGCTTCAAGGCGTCGTCCGATAATATAGATGCTTGCTTGCAGGGGCTTTATACTCCTGCCTACGTTGAGGTAACCAAGCTGTTCCCGACGATGGACGATATGGTTAAGTACGGAATTGCGGTAGAGGGCGTTGACGATAAGGGAGAGAAGATTTACGATCTGCTCCCCGAGCACATGATAACGTTTAATTTTGACGTTCTTGATGAAAACGGCAAAAAGGAAGGAACGGTAAATAACGTTATTTATATAAGTGCGCTTAACGAGGACGGAAACCGTTACGCATATACCGAAATATACGAAACGGATAAAAACGGAAAGCCGATACTTGATTACGAGAAGGGCTTGATCCGCTCAACCAACATGATAGTCGAGATAGAGGGACACTCGCTTGAATTTTTGAATTGGGATAAGTACGACTGGATAAATTCAAGCTATATCAGTCTTAATATCGCATTCTGCGATCAGATAATTCTCGACGCACCCAACTACAAGGCTATATTTGATCTTAAAAATCAGAATGATGCAAGCTCCGAGGCGATAAGCTCGTCTTTGCTCACCGTTCACGCAACGGATTCTAAGGGCAACGACGTTACGACCTTCGCTCCGAAGTCCTATGAGGATAAAAACGGAAATATCTGGGTCGTAAGCGTTTCGGACGTAAAGTGCTATTCCCCCACGGGTACGGAGCTGAAGATCGACAACAAGTCCGCTTATTACGATTATAACGTGATGGGAACGCAGGTGCGAGTTCTTCACGGGGCTATTGAGTGCGCGGACGGCAGACGCGTCTACGTAAGCGCAGACGAGGTAAAGGTGCAGGGCGCTGAGACCGTAACGTACGTAAGATACGACACGAATCTGTTCCGTCAGTTCTATAAGACACTGCTTTACGCTTCGATCTCCGATTCCTACGAGCTGACTCCCGAGGAAAAGGCAACCAAGATCACCGAGGCAAACCGCCTGCTTACACTTACCGTTAAGGATACGGAGGGTACTACCTACGTTTATACCTTCTATTATCTTACCTCTCGAAAAGCATATATAACGGTAGCCGTTGATACGGGAGAGGGACTGAGTGAGCCGAGCGGAGGCTTTTACGTGCTCAACGCGCGCGTTGAAAAATTCATTTCCGACGCACAGCGCTTCTTTGCTCTTGAGATGATAGACTCTACGGCAAAGAATTAAAAATCAATAAAAAACAAAACAGAACGGTGACTGTGTCCGAAAGGATACGCGCCGTTCTGTTGTTATATAAAAATATTTAAACTTATCAAATATATCATTTGGTATAACCCCATGCAAAAATGCAAATAATTAAATTAACAAAAAGTATTTTCAGGGGTTGTTATGAGAAGAAAAAGGAGAGGAATACGCGAGGACGGTGAGCATGATATGGAGCTTGCCGACGTAAACGAGCAGGAGCTTGCAAAGTCGGCTGAGGAATGTGCGGACGTATCTCATATAAATGAAGAAAACAAAACGCAAGACCTTGTGGCGGAAGAAAAAAACAGCGAAACGGACAACGCGCAATTCGTTACCGTAGAGCAATCGGGCGGGGAGATTGTCGCGAGGAGCGAGGAGCCGCTTGACGTCGTTATGGCAGAGCAGGATAGCGCAGACGATACTCAAGGCGATGCGGAAGCTGACGGCGAATATTCAGACGTGCCGCCTTTGCATACGGCAGATGACGGTGATGACGGCACAGAGGAATATATAGGAGCGCAGAGGGTGGGAAGAATTTACGTTGCTGTTATTGCCGCATGTATGGTGATAGCGCTGTGTGTTTTTGGACTTACGGTGTTTTACAGTACGGTGGACTATCGCGATGCCGATATGCAGGAGAGCGGTGGGGAAGTGACGGATACGGACATAGGCAACGCAGACGCATCACCTGCGCCAAACGGCGGCGCACTTTCGCTTTTGTCTCAAAGCGCGGTGAGTGTGGTTGCCGAGCGCGACGGAAAGCTTTGCTATTCATCGGGAACGGCGGTGCTTGAGGACGGCTACGTAGCCGCGTTATATAGTGCCGTAAAGGACGCGAGCAGTATTAAAATAGTACTTGACAACGGGAGCGCGTATCCTGCGGAGCTTGTAGCATACGACGAATCCGTAGAGCTTGCTTTACTTTCGACAGATGCTTTGCAGCTGCGCTTCATTGATGCGGTAAGCTCTGAATATAACGTTGGAGAGACTGTTTATGCGGTTGGAAACGCACACGAGGGCGAGCTTGTATCAAGCCTTTTTGCAGGAAGAGTGTCGTATATCTCTCGGGGCTATGAATTTGACGTGGGCGATGAGCACAGAATAGCAAATACCGTTCAGATAAGCGGCTTTGATAACGCTTCTATGCTCGGCTGCCCGATCTTTAACGAAAACGGCGAGGCGATAGCAATTGTCTTCGCGGCTCTTGAAGGGAAAGACACATGCTTTGCGCTTCCCATAGAAGGTGTGCTGAACGTGCTTAAGGTAATGAGGGACGGTGGAAAACCCGACCGCGATGCCTTGCAGGTGCTCGCGTATTCGCCCGCCAGCGTGTCTGTTTTCGGAAAGCAGAGCTGCATTGACGGAATATGGGGAGTTGAAATAATGGAGTTTGAGGACGGAGAGGGAGATTCTGCGGTAAAGCTCAGACGCGGAGACCTTATTTATCGTATCAACGATACCTTCGTTGCGGGTACGGATTCGCTTAAGGCGGAGCTTTCCTTACTTCGGGAGGGCGACGAAGCGAAGATATACGTATTGCGAAACGGTCAAAGACTTTCGTTTGACGTTGTTTTGGGATGATTTCGGTAAAATATTAAAATACTATTGCATTTTTTCAATAATAGGTGTATAATATATAGAATATAATCATTCGGACTCTTTTGCGGAGTCCGAATGATTAAAGTACAGAAATGGGAGGAAATCAAAAAAGATGTCACTGTCCATATGGGAAGTACTTATTCGCGTCGGATTTGCCGTGCTCTGCGGAGGAGCTATCGGTATAGACCGTGGAAGAAAGCGCCGCCCTGCGGGATTCCGTACATATATGCTTGTGTGTGTCGGCGCGGCAATGACGATGATTCTCGGCACTTATCTTTCCGTTATGTTAACTACGGTCTGGCGCCCGGCACTTGGCAACAGCTCGCTCGTTACCGACGTTTCGAGATTTGGCGCTCAGGTTATTAACGGCATAGGATTTCTCGGCGCGGGAACGATAATAGTTACGGGGCGTCAGCAGGTAAAGGGAATGACTACCGCGGCAGGTCTTTGGGCGTCTGCCTGCATGGGAATTTGTATAGGCTCGGGATTTTATATCGCGTCGGTAATATGCTGTGTCCTCATGATATTCGTAATAGTCGTGTTCTCAAGACTTGAGAGATTTATTCTGTCAAGGTCGAAAAATATCAACCTTTTCGTTGAGTTTGAGCATCTTGACGATCTCTCGCTGGTTATTGAGAAGATAAAGGCGCAGGATACCAAGATATTTGACGTTGAGGTCACCAAGGCAAAGCACTCCGAAAATAATTATCCAAGCGCGATTTTTTCTCTGCGTTTGCCTAAAAAGAAAACGCACACCGCTCTTATGACCGCCATCGCGGAGGTTGATACAGTGCGCAGTATAGAAGAGCTTTAAGGGGGTGACGAAATGCTTGAATGCTTAAACTTTTTAAGAGGTGCGGAGCTTGGCTGGCTTTCCGTTACCGTACGCCTTGTCGTTGCCGTTCTTTGCGGCGGAATTATAGGAATAGAGCGCGAGAGAAAGCGCCGTCCCGCAGGCTTCAGAACTCACATACTTATCTGTCTTGGCGCGGCGATGACAACGCTTACCAGCCAATATCTCGTTTTCCAAGGACATACCACGGATATGGCGCGACTCGGCGCGCAGGTTATCGCGGGAATCGGCTTTATCGGCGCGGGAACAATCATTATCACCAAGCGCCGTCAGGTCAAGGGACTTACCACGGCGGCAGGTCTTTGGACGGCGGCAGTCGTCGGACTTTGTTGCGGAGCGGGCTATATTGAGGGCGCTGTTATAACGACTGCGGTCGTTATGCTTGCGGAGCTCGTGCTTGCCCGTCTTGAATATTTTATAGTATCAAATGCGCGTACCTCGAACATGTACGTTGAATATACCGACAACTCAAATCTCGGAACGATAGTTGATACGATAAAGAAGAGTGGCGGCTACATAATAGACCTTGAGATTACAAAGAACGCCGCCGAGGGAAGAAATCCGTGCGCTGTATTCTCGCTTCAGACTCCGAGAAAGGTGTCCATGCAGGCGCTTATGACAAAGATAGCTAAGCTTGAGGGAGTGGTTTCCGTCGAGGAGCTTTGATATACTTGTACGTTAGCATACGAAATAAAATAAAAACAGAGAACCGCCTTTGCTATCAAAAAACGATAGTGAAGGCGGTTCTTTTTGTGAATTTTAAAAATAACTCGGTGGGGTCTCAAATGCAAATTTGAGACAGCCCCTTTATAAAATTATAAAAAAGAATGAGATTGTATTTAATTTCCTGCTTGTAGGGGTCGACGTCCTCGGCGACCCGAAAAAATATTTAACGCATAAATAAAATTTTATTGCGCAAGGCTCTGTTTACACGTAGGGCGGTGGCTTGCTGCCGCCGTTACAAAAGATGTCAATTTAATATACGGCGGGAGATAAACCCCCGCCCTACAAATTTTAAATGTTCAAATTCCCACGTACCGCCGTCTTTCTTTTTAATTATAACGGGTCGCCGAGGACGTCGACCCCTACAAATCTTTAAAGGAAATTTGTTCTCAAAGATTAAATTAATATTTAACCATAATAAAAAAGAATGAGATTGTATTTAATTTCCTGCTTGTAGGGGTCGACGTCCTCGGCGACCCGAAAAAATATTTAACGCACAAATAAAATTTTATAGCGCAAGGCTCTGCTACACGTAGGGCGGTGGCTTGCTGCCGCCGTTACAAAAGACGTCAATTTAATATACGGCGGTCGTAGAATCTCCACATATTACTGTCTCATTTACAACAATTTCAATGTAAATGGGTGTTTTTTTATTTATTATCGGACTTTTTCGGTCTTGCCAAATGTGAGGGCCCCTTTATTTTAACCTAATCAAGATAATTTATAAGATTGGCGAGGAGTATTGCGGCGTCGGCACGGGTGAGCGACGCCGTGGGAGCGATATTTCCGTCCGTGGCGCTCATAACGCCTATTGAATTGAGCGAATATACGGAGGGAGCTGCCCATGCAGGGATATCAGATGCATCTTTGAAGGTGGGGAGAACCGTCGGTATTTCTACGTTGAGAATATTGCCGAGTATTACTGCCGCTTCCGCTTTTGTAATTGCTCTGCTTGCCTCAAAGCAACGCCCGTTTTCCGTATCTATTCCCTTGACGTAGCCGAGCTCGTATGCCGTTGCTATATAGCCCTTCATGTGAGAGGGAATACTTGAATCGTCTGCGAAAACGGTTGACGTCTTATCGGCAACGTCGTTAATATCTATGGCACGGAGTGTCATTGCAACGAATTCGCCTCTCGTTACGGTGCCGTCGGGATAGAAATACGTGTCCGAACCGACCTGTGTACCGCTCATAACGCCTTCCTCAAGCATTGTAAGCGCGGCATTGTAGGCGGGGGAATTTTTCATATCGTCAAAGCTTGCGTTAACTGTGGGCTTGCTTACCGTCAGCGAGACTGTGCGCGCCGCGCTGTAATTTCCGTACACGTCGCGCGCGACGTAAGTAAAGCTGTCCTTGCCCGAATATCCCGCGTTTGGAGTATAAGTATATTCGCCATTTGCCTTATCGGTAAGCGTTATGTAACCCGATTGGGGGTAGGACACGATCTCTACGACGGTTGCGTCTCCCTCGGGATCGTGACAGGGAAGCGTACCGTAGAGAGTTATATTTCTGTGAGTGCTTACCTCAAGATAGCTTTTGGGGACCTCGGAAAGTGTAGGGGCGTAGTTTATTGAGCTTAACATATAAAGCTCGCAGGGCACGTCGTAGCCGCTGCCCTCAACGGAAAAGCGAAAGCTTGATTTGGTAACGCTTGATGCGGGAACGTAGGTCATAAGCGATATAGATGCGGCGCTTACCGTCTGTCCCGAATTAAGCACGGTGTTGCCGACGCGAAGCTCACCGTCGCTTATCGGAGGTGCTTCGGTTATGGTTATTGAGCTTATTGAGGAAAGGTTCAGTGCTCTGGCGAAATCCTCAGCCTCAAAGGAAATGCTTTTCCCGACGAGTCCTGCCAAAGCCATTCCGCCGTCCTCTGCAAGAACGGATAACGCAGGGGAGAGAGGGGCAGTGTCTGACTCTTTGGCTGATGCAAGAGTGGGATATGACGCGCCAAGCGCTATCGAAAACGCCATAAATCCGCAGACGATTCCGTTTATAAATCTTTTCATAAGTTCCTCCTTACAGTTACATTTATTTCTCACAATATTTTATATTCATAGCTTGGCAAATATTACACATCTTTTTTAAAAAAGAATTTTCTAAAGGTATTTATTTTTTCTTTGAAATGTTGTATAATATAGGACATGGGAGGTGAGGCTGTGAAAAAGGTTGTTTGCTGCTTTACGGGACACAGAACGATAGCGCAGGAAGATGCAAAAAATATGATCAGCGCGCTTGATGCTCAAATAAACAGACTTGTGGAGAGCGGAGTTACCGATTTTCGCTCCGGCGGCGCTGTTGGCTTTGATACGCTTGCAGCCTTATGCGTGCTCAAATGCAAGAAAAAAAATCCAAGCGTCAGGCTCGTGCTGTTTTTGCCTTGCCGAGACCAGACGAGATTTTGGGGAGAATATGAAAAGGGCGTTCACGAATACTTAATCGCAAACGCCGACGAGGTTGTGTACACCTCAGATAAATATTGGGATGGCTGTATGCTGCATCGCAACCGTCTTATGGTTGATGGGGCGAGATATTGCATAGCCTATTGCAGCAAAAGCAAGAGCGGCACCTCTTATACCGTCGCTTATGCGCGGGAGCAAGGAATAGAAATAATAAACGTAATATAAAAAGACTGAGCCTAAAAGATGTGCACAGTTAGCGGAGAAATTATAAAATAACTTTACTCATTTAAGATGCAGTAAACAAATAATCATGGGGCTGTCTCATTTAGCGCAGAACAAAAACACACGAATATAAAAACAGTAAAAATCCGCTTTTGCTATCAAAAAAACGATAGTGAAAGCGGGTTTTATGTAGAAATTTTCGAGATAAATCTCTCAAATTTCATTTT
>SVQL01000065.1 GCA_015065365.1 Oscillospiraceae bacterium
GTTCAACACGGTATTTATTCACGGACTTGTTCGTGACGCGCAGGGCCGCAAGATGTCAAAATCTCTTGGAAACGGTATTGATCCTCTTGAGGTCATTCGCACCTACGGCGCTGACGCGCTTCGCTATGCGCTTGCAACGGGTAACTCTCCCGGAAACGACATGCGCTTCTCCGACGAAAAGATTGAGGCAGCAAGAAACTTTGCTAACAAGCTTTGGAACGCATCGCGCTTCGTTCGTATGAACCTCACGATTGACAAGGTAGAGCTTCCCGACGCGGACAAGCTTGCTCCCGAGGACAAGTGGATTCTTGACGAGTACAACCGTTTGTGCGCTACTGTTACCTCCTCGCTTGATAAGTACGAGGTAGGTATTGCGCTTGCTTCTATCTATGACTTTACTTGGGACGTTTTCTGCGACTGGTACATCGAGCTTACCAAGGCGCGCCTTAACGAAAAGGACACCGAGGGCAATGTCACAGCACAGAACGTGCTTGCTTACGTTCTTACGGGAACACTCAAGCTCCTACACCCCTTCATGCCCTTCATTACAGAGGAAATATATCAGTCCTTGCCTCACGACTGTGAAAGCATCATGATCTCCGAATATCCGAAGTTTGACGAGAGCCTCGTTTTTGGCGAGGATGCGGAGCGCATGGACCGTGTTATAGCAGTTATCAAGGCTATTCGCACTCGCAGAAATGAAATGAACGTTCCTCCCTCACGCAAGGCTAAGGTTTATATTGCGACCAAGTATTCTGACGCTTTCAACGACAGAGCAAAGATATTCTTTGTTCGTCTTGCGTCTGCATCCGAGGTTGAGATTGCAGACAGCTTTGAGGAAGTAATAAATGCGGACGACGCAGTTCAGATAATCACCGACTCCGCAACCGTATTCCTTCCCTTGTCCGACATTGTTGACACCCAAAAGGAGCTCGCAAGACTTGAGGGTGAGCACAAGCGTCTTATGGGTGAGATCGAACGTCTTGAAAAGAAGCTTTCTAACGAGGGATTCGTGGCAAAAGCTCCCGCCGCCGTCGTTGAGGGCGAAAAGGCAAAGCTTCAAAAGTACCGTGAAAACCTCGACGGTGTTCTTTCGGCACTTGCAAAGCTTAGATAACCTTCTGCTCTTACAGTCTGTACGCTCTAACTACTTTACAAATTGGATAAGATTCTTTCATCTCCCCCTGCTGCGCGGCAGGGGGAGATTTTTCGTCACGCAGCGGTGGCGAAGTAATACTCGCAAGGTGTCATGTAGTTCAGACGCTTCTGGTATCGGCGAGTGTTGTAAAAATGTATATAATTCTCAATAGCAGAAACGAGCTCTTCACGCCTCGTAAACTTTTTAAGATAGTATATCGGGACATCATCGTAAAACATTGGAAACGGTATGTACTTGGACATAATTATACCTCCACGCATAATATTAACCATAATAAAATCGGGCGGAATATATCCGCCCTGTGTCAATTAAATTATATTTGCTTTCTCATATGCTCAAGTGCTCCTTTTTCAAGTCTTGAAACCTGCGCTTGCGATATGCCTATCTCCTCTGCTATCTCCATTTGTGTTTTATTTTTATAATACCTCAAGCTGATTATAGTCTTTTCCCGTTCATTGAGACTTTTCATAGCTTGCTTTAAAGCAATACTTTCAAGCCAGATTTCGTCTGAGCTGTTAGTGTCACTTATCTGATCCATAACGTATATTGAGTCTCCGCCCTCGTTATAGACGGGCTCGTACAAGGAAATCGGCTCGATTATTGCTTCCATTGCTCGTACTATTGAGTCTTTACTCTCCCCAAGATGCTTTGCTATATCCTCAACCGTCGGCTCACATTCCTTAGTTTTTATAAGCTCCTCCTTTGCCTGAAGCGCGCGGTATGCAAGATCCCGTACCGAGCGGCTTATCCTTATGGAATTGTTGTCGCGCAGATACCTGCGGATCTCTCCGATTATCATAGGAACGGCATAGGTCGAGAATTTTACGTCAAGCTCAGTGTTGAAATTATCCACCGCCTTCACAAGCCCGATACACCCCACTTGAAAAAGGTCGTCAAGGTTTTCGCGCCTGCCCGTAAAGCGCTGAACCACACTTAAAACAAGTCTTAAATTGCCACTTATAAGTTCTCGGCGCGCCTGCTCGTCACCAAGCTTAATTCGTTCGAGCAGAGCCTTTTTTTCGTCATCCGTGAGCACCTTAAGCTCCGACGTATTAACTCCGCAAATTTCAACTTTATTATAATACATAAACACTCCCGATATAACGGCTTTCGCCTGTCTTATATCGGGAGTATTGACGTTTTCGTGGTACTATTATTCAAGTTAAGTAATGCCACTTTTTACCTTCAAAAAAAAGTAATCAAATATACTGTATTCACATGAAAATCTTTTGATACTGCTTCCCTTTTATCGCGTCGTCAAGCGTAGGTCTCAGCAATGAAAAATCCGCTATCAGAGAGTGTGGCTTATTCTTGGGATCGTCCTGATAAAGCGGCACGAAATATACGAATTTGCGTGACAATAGCTGCCCGATATTTTTAAGATTTGCCGAGAGCGCGTCGTTTGAAGCAAGAGCTATGACAAGCGGTCGGTCACTGCGCAGGTGCGCCTTTGCCGCCATTGTCACCGCTGTGTCGGTAATACCGTTTGCCATTTTTGCTAAGGTGTTTCCCGTACAAGGACAGATAATCATGGCTTCGAGCGCCATTTTAGGTCCTATCGGCTCTGCGTCAAGAACAGTATGAACTACGTCACGTCCGCATATCTCGGTTACGTCGCTTATGAGCTTTTCGGATTTTCCAAAACGGGTATCCGTGGAGTAAACGTTCTCGCTCATTATGGGCAAAACGTCATATCCGTTCTCTATAAGCATTTTCAACTGTTCTATCGCATATTTATGAGTACAGTAGGAGCCGCACATAGCAAAGCCTATCATACCCTCACCTCCATTTTTTCGAAGGCTTGGCAAACGCACTCTCCTATCAGTATTCCCGCGCTGTGAGGGGCATATTTTCCCGGCAGCGATGAAGCCCACAAAACGTTCGTGCCAAGCTCGCGCGCCGCACAGATATCCACTCCGCCGGGCGCTGAGGCAAGCTCAATTACAGTTAATTTTTTATCGGCACGCTCAAGAAAATTTCTGTCAAATATCCATGCAGGTACAGTATTGAAAATTATATCATACCCGTGCTCAAGCTCACCGCTCCAGCCCTCGGCGTTATCTATAACGAGCGTTTTGCACCCCATAATTTCAAAATATGCAAGAGCGTCCGCATTTCTTCCCGCAACAGTAACCTTACCCCCAAGCTTTACCAGCAACTCGCACAGAAGCCGCGATATTCTTCCCGTTCCGGTTACTGCAACGGCTGCTCCGCGCAGACATTTATCAAGGCTATTCATAGCAATACTTACTGCTGCCTCTGCGGTTATATACGCATTCTTTATCTGCAAGTCCTCACACAAAAAGTAATCGTACACACGTATTCCTCTTGCCTGCGCCTTTACCGTCGTGCTTTGCGGTATGCGTCCGCCGAAAAGTATAGATTTTTCCTCCATTTTCTCAATAATTTCATCAAGTGTAATTCTTTGCTTTTCAAGATATGCAGGACAATTCAGGCAAACTCCGTCCGTGCTTACGGGTAAAGGAAGCACAACTGCATCTGCCCCCGTCACCGCATCGTATATCTCGGAGCACTCCTTTATTATGATGTCGTCCGTACATTCACGGCACAGGGCACTGACGCAAACGCTAATATTTTTGTTTTCGCATATTGCCCTTGCTACCGCATATTGGCGCATATCTCCGCCAAGTATCGCAAATTTATATTTATGCTTCATATTTTTATCTCCCATATAAGAGATTTTGGAATTACACTATCATAGTATGAAGCAAAGTGCTTTTTTGACAGAAGTTATTTAAACGAAAGAGTTATATCAGAATATTGCTTATCAAAAAAATAAATGTTTTCCTTTGGGGCATTTATAGAGCCTTTGGAAATTATATCCTCCGAGGCATAGATAACCATGGCATCGTCAGAGACGTCGTAAGTAAAGTTGTTTTCGTACGAGGTATTTCCCCCGACTACGAGCATTTTGCATTCAGGAGTAAATAAATTCATTATCTGCGAGTCGCAAACTGCCGCTGTTCCCGCCTCAACAAAGCCTATTGTTTCTTCCTTTCCGTATACAAATACGGCAGCTCTGCTTTCATCACCATCATAAAACAGCGCAACTCCCAGAGTAACGTTACCTACGGATATTCCGTCACCGTTTTCATAAAGGTAAACGTTTACGTTGCATTTTTCCGCCAGCCGAGCAAGCTCCAAGGAAAGATCAACGTCAGAAGTATCCGGCGGCTTGGGAATATATATGCTTTTTACTATTTGTCTTTGCAAAAAGTATTTCATTGAGGAAATGTGATACGGTGTTATTTCCGTAAAAACGATACTGTCAAGCTGCGTAGCGCCGTACCTCGATGCATCCGATAAGGCACGTGAGAATTTAGAATATGCTCCGTTTGACATATCAACTATACCGGTCTTACCTCCACTCGTTACCGATACCATCTCACTGCTTCCGTACTTGTAGTATGTAAACTTATTCGGCGCGGTAAAATTAAACACGGTAATACTGATCCCCAATGCCAATGTAAAGGCAACGAAAGGCATAAAAACAATCCATTTATGTTTAAGCTTTATCACGATAAGACTTAAAAAAGAAACGGTAAACAGAAGAACAAATATCCAAACAAAGCTATAACGAAGCGAAACTGTCGCCATTGATAACGAAGAAAGCTTTTCTGCAATCCAAACCATACCGTCACCGACAGTACACGTAAGCGCGCTGCCTGCCGCGCCAACGTAAGGTATCCCACCAAGAAGCATGAACACAAGTCCCAAAATCATAAAAAGAGTACTCATAGGCGACAGCAACATATTAGCGGGTATTGATACAAGAGAAAGCTCTCCGAAAAAATACCACTGGATTGGCAATAAAAACATAGTAGCTATAACGGTCATAGCCGCAATCATAGCTATTGATTTTAAAATTCTCAACAACCAAGCAAGAAATCCTTTTTTCTTTGGCAAAATAATAGCACTATCTACCAAGGGATATACAGTTACGAGTCCGAGAGTAGCCAAGAAGGACATCCAAAGTCCCAATTCATATACAGAATATGGGAAAATAAGCATTGTAAGCGATACTGCAACAAACAAAACCGTCGGCGCATCCGTTTCGTCGGACGTCCAAAATGCAACGTATGCAATCCATAGCATGAATACTGAGCGTAACGCAGACATTGAAAATCCCGTAACACACAAAAGGAATACAGACAAAATGCAAACTGCAAGCATACGTCCGATTTTCGGAACGTAAAGCTTTCTTAAAATTAATTCTATAAATCCAATAAGCACTGTTATATGCATTCCGCTTACCGCAAAAAGATGCGAAACGCCGGAACGTCGAAAATCCCTTAATGCTTCTATTGACATATCGGAAGTATCTCCAATCAGAAAGCCCTTTACCATACCACCCATTTTCTCACCAAAAACAGATACTGCCCTATGGCTTATCAACTCTCTCATTTGAGAAACAACAACTGTTATTCCGTTTCTTGAAACAAGTCTTTTAAAGAACGAGGCTTCGTAATCAAAACGTCTTACAAGTCCAACGGCACTGCCGTCAACAACCGCCTCTAAAAGTATATCAGGCTCTGATGTTGAATATCCATCACCGCTATGGGAGGTCAATTCAGCCTCTGCGTACACAACGTCACCTATACGAAAGCAATTTTCAGACGGACACACAAGCATTGATTTTATATGCACCTGCTTTCCGTCAATATTTTCAACGTATACCACGTATTCAACACTACGTAATGATGAATTTTCCTCTGAAACAATGCTCATTGCTACGTTGTGCTTTCCTTCGTATTTTTCCGCTTCAAGCTTTTTCATATCTATTCTGTGTGAAACGTTAAATCCTGAGGCAACCACGGCGCAAAGGCAAAGTATAGAGAAAATTACTTGTATTCTATGTCGCTTTAAAACAATGCATAAAAATATCGAAACAAGGAGCGCAAGCATTAGGATTGCAAGCATCCATATTTTTATATTAAAGCTCAACTGCGCAAAAATGGCCGCCGAAGTAATAAAAAGGCAGCAAAACAAGCATAACGGACGTCTGTGAAATAAACCCATGTGTACTCGCCTCCTTTCTCTAAAAAGCATTACGGTTTTAGTTTAAAAATTAATAATTCTTGAATTTTTAGTGTTAACTATTTTACATATTAATATTTTGCTTGACAAAATGACATTTTTGTAATATAATGGTTGCGAGCAAGAAACACTTGCATTATAAATAAAAACATACAACAAATCAGGAGGACGTAATGTACGAGCAGTTTGTTAACATTCTCGTTGATGAGCTTCAAATTGACAAGGACGAAATAACCATGGAGTCGGAGCTCTCTAATGATCTTGGTATTAACTCTATTGAGCTTGCAGATCTCGTTATGATCTGTGAGGACAGATTCGGAATTGATATCGATGACGATGAAATTCGCGGCTTCACCACCGTAGGTGACGTTGTAACCTATCTTGAAAATAAAAACTGAATATAAAACGAACTGCTGGTTTTCGGCAGTTCGTTTTTTATTCCGAAAGCTTAAGAGTAGTTCTATATCCCCGTCCTCGCTCAGTAATTATGAGTTTCTTCCCCAGCTGGGAGTCAAGTTTCCTTCTAAGGTGGCAAACGTATACGTCGGAAATATTTCCGTCGTCAGCATTCAATAGCTTCATGATACGTTCTCTTGAAACGACCTCGCCGTTTGCATGGCATAGCTCCTTAAATAAAACAATCTCGTGATTGGAAAGCTTTGCGTAATAATTATTTACGACCACGGTATTGCCATTAATGATACGCACGCTATCCTCGGTTTTCTGCTCTTTATGATCTCGTATTACTTCTGCAGTGCTGAATACCGAAGCCAAAGCAAAAACATCTGAAACACGACAAGGCCATGAAAGCATACATTCCTTTACCGTTATCTCCGTAGTATACTCCTCGGATATGGTAACGATAGGAAAAGAAATATCAGCAATTCCCTCCGTCACGGTATCAATGTCAATGATAACAAAATCAAATTTTTCATGTGTACTTGTCACATTTGATAATACCGCAACTCTGTATCCAAGCATTTCAAGCTCGGGAACAATAAAGCCTTCAAGTTCATAATTACGCGTAATTATTGCTACTTTTTTCATACGGTTCCTTCTGTTTTTTCGTTATATATCATTTTTTTAACAATAAGCTTTATTTGTTCTGCAGTTGTTGAGTTCATCAACTCTGCACGCGCTTTGTTAGCATCACGCACACCGCCTATATACCACGCCATATGCTTTTTAGCTTCGGCAACGCCCGTTCTTTCACCCTTCTCTGCCACCATATCGTCAAGCTGCTTGAGTGCTACGCGCATGCGGGTCTCAAAATCAGGATACTCAAAGGGTTCTCCTCGTAGTGCGGCAGCAATCTCCGAGAATATCCATGGATTACCCTCGGCACCTCTGCCAACCATTATTCCGTCACAGCCTGTTTTAGCTATCATTTCAAGCGCATGGCAAGCATTTCTTACGTCGCCGTTTCCCACTACGGGAATACTGACGGCTTTTTTTGTTCTTTCTATAACTGACAAATCAATGCCAGGCAAATAAAGCCGTTCGCGAGTTCTCGCGTGAACACATATCATTGCCGCGCCTGCATCCTCAAGCATTTTTGCAAATTCGGGAGCATTTACCGAATTCTCGTCCCATCCCGCTCTTATTTTTACTGTCACGGGAATACTTACCGCGCGACTGACGGCACGTACAATATCTGCCGCTAATTTGGGATTTTTCATAAGCGCACTACCCTCGCCGTTTGCGGTTATCTTTCTTACGGGACAGCCCATGTTTATATCTATTGCGGCAGGCGCTGTCGTTGACTGACAGCCACGGTACGAGTTATATGCTATCATTTTTGCCGCCTCTGCCATAAATTCGGGCTCGCTTCCAAATATCTGCACCGCCATAGGCATCTCTTCAAGCGTTACGCGTGCAAGCGCCGCAGTGGCGCTTTTTTCATTCATTTTTTTGCTTCTTTGCTCGTAGCACAGTGCCTTTGCACAAACCATTTCACTCACGGTGAATTCTGCCCCTAAACTCTTACAAAGGAGTCTAAAGGTACTGTCAGTTACCCCCGCCATAGGCGCAAGCATCAGGCCACTCAAAAAATTATATTGTCCCAAAATTATACTCATAAAATTCTCTCTAAAAATCAGTAATTATGTTGAACACGGACGATTATAAAGCCTTTTCGAGAAACAGTAACAGTTTATACTACTTTATGTCGAACGAATTTTGTTGACACAATTACCAATTTATGGTAATATTTCAATACAAATAAAAAAGCAAGGAGTGAAAAAATGAAACTGTTTAAAACAATCAAAAATGACCCAAAAAAGAGATCCGTCGCTATCGGCATGCTTGCTGCTTTGATTCTGATAGCAATAATAGCAAGCTGCATAATAGCGAGTATTAGCCGTAAGGCTTCCGAGGGGACGGGCGGCGACAGCGGTTCTGTGGAAACGCCCGATACCGAAGGAAGCATCGCCGTATTCAATCCCACAGACGACACACAAAGCATACAGCCGGAAAATACCGAAGCAAACAACTCAGAAGAAACGCTCACTCCGATAGACGTAAGCGGAATCAACGGGCTGAATTACGTAAGCCTTGGCGACGGTACCTGCTCCGTTGACGGAATAGGCACGTGTACTCTTACACAAATCGAATTACCTACCTACAGCCCATCGGGCGACAAGGTGGTAAAGCTCGGAGACGGAGCATTTTCAAACTGTAAAACCATTGTAAAGATAAGTATTCCCGCAAGCGTTCGTACGATAGGAACGGGAGTATTCAGAGGCTGCACAGCACTTTCGGAAATAAACGTATCGGGTGATAATCCTGTTTATTGCTCGGTTGACGGCGTTCTGTTCTCCAAGGACAAGTCTGTTCTTATTTGCGCACCTATGAATATTTCTGTAACCTCTTATCTGTTAAGTACGGAAGTCAAAGCTATTGCTGCCTTTGCATTTGAGGAAGGCAGTAAAATTACCGGCTTGCTTTATGAAGGTAACGTAAACGATTTTCAAAAAATTGAAATTCTTGAGGGCAACGATTATTTCAAAAAAATCTCGATTACTTTAAATTACGTTCCCGAATAAAACTAAATTGGGGCGGTCGCAGATTATTGCGACTGCCCCCGATTTTTAAATCTGCTTTTTTGTTCTGTTAACAAGTATTTCTGCTGCCTTATCAAGATAATCGTTATTCATCATCTCTATCCAGCCCTTATCAACAAGTGCAGAAAGCTTCGAGTCCATAGGAATTCTGCCAAGCAGGTCGTAACCGAATTTTTCCGCAATAGCATCAATATGGCTGTCGCCGAAAACCTTTATCTCCTTACCGCAATCAGGGCACTTGAGGTAGCTCATGTTCTCTACTATACCATAAACCGGCACATCCATCATAGCCGCCATGTTTGCCGCTTTTTCAACTATCATAGAAACAAGCTCCTGAGGGCTGCTTACGATAACGATACCGTCTATCGGAATAGACTGAAAAACGGTGAGCGGAACGTCGCCCGTTCCGGGAGGACAGTCAATAAACATATAGTCAATATCGTGCCAAATGGTGTCCGTCCAGAATTGCTTTACAGCTCCGGCGATAACGGGTCCTCTCCAGACAACGGGCTTTGTTTCGTCGTCAAGCATAAGGTTTATTGACATGATATCAATTCCTGAAGTGGTGCTTGGGGGTATCATACCCTTATCGTCACCTTCAACTGCCGCCTTAAGACCAAAGGACTTTGGAATAGAGGGACCGGTTACATCTGCATCAAGTATAGCAGTCTTGTAACCGAGTCTTTGCATATTGACCGCAAGCATAGAGGTAACGAGAGATTTTCCGACTCCTCCTTTACCGCTGACGACAGCGATTATGTGTTTTACGCTGCTCAACTCGTGCGCAGGCTCTGTAAGCGATTTTTTGTCCTTTGAAGAACAGCTCGATGAGCACGTTGAGCAGTTATGAGTACATTCAGACATGATAAAATTCCTTTCATTTTTTCGAAAATATTTCAACAAGGTATATTATACACCTTTTTTTTAATAAATTCAAGTATATTATCAATTTTATGAGTGAAAATAATTTTAATTTTCATGTTTTTAGGAAAAAAATTCAACTATCCTATTGAAAAACAAGCCAAATAGTTGTATAATATATAAGATTGATATAAAAATTTTTTTGGAGGTCATTATGGCTGAAACACTCAAAAATCTATCTAAATTTGACGGTGTGCAGGGTCCCGTGCTTACAATCGTTATGGACGGCGTAGGTCTTGCTCCCGAATCCGCTGCAAACGCAGTTGCTACCGCATATACCCCTACCTTGGACATGCTTATGGCAAATTATCCTATGGTTTCTCTCAAGGCTCACGGTACTGCCGTAGGTCTTCCCTCCGATGACGACATGGGTAACTCCGAGGTTGGACACAATGCTCTCGGCGCAGGTCAGGTATTCGCGCAGGGCGCAAAGCTCGTTTCTCAGTCTATTGAGAGCGGCAAAATGTTTGCATCCGACACGTGGTGTCAGATCGTTGAAAACGTTAAGAACAACAACTCTACTCTTCACTTCCTCGGTCTTTTCTCCGACGGAAACGTTCACTCTCACATAGATCACCTCAAGGCTATGATCGTTCGCGCTAAAGAAGAAGGCATCAAGCGCGTAAGAGTACACACTCTTATCGACGGCCGTGACGTTGGTGAAACCAGCGCTCTCGACTATATTCTGCCCTTTGAAGCGTTTATGTCCGAGCTTCGTGATGCTAATTTCGACGTAAAGATCGCCTCGGGTGGCGGAAGAATGAAAATAACCATGGACAGATACGAGGCTGACTGGTCTATGGTTGAGCGCGGTTGGCAAACTCACGTTCTCGGTGAAGGCAGAAAGTTTGCGTCAGCTGAGGAAGCAATCAACGCTTACCGTGAGGAGTACAAGGTAATTGACCAGGATCTGCCCCCCTTCGTTATTGCAGAGGACGGCAAGCCCGTTGGTACTGTTGAGGACGGTGACAGCGTTATCTTCTACAATTTCAGAGGTGACCGTTCGATTGAAATCTCCAAGGCGTTTGACGCTCCCAATGGAGAATTTGATAAATTTGACAGAGTTCGCGTTCCCAACGTAGTATACGCAGGTATGCTCGAATACGACGGCGACCTTCACATTCCTCATAAGTATCTCGTTTCTCCTCCCGAAATCACAAACACCATGAGTGAGTACCTCACCATAACGGGTGTTAGCCAGCTTGCCATTTCCGAAACACAGAAGTACGGCCACGTAACCTATTTCTGGAACGGAAACCGTTCGGGCAAATTCTCCGAGGAGCTTGAGACCTATATTGAAATTCCCTCTGACGTAGTTCCGTTCGAGCAGCGCCCTTGGATGAAGTGCGCAGAGATAACCGACAAGCTTATTGAATGCCTTGAAAGCGGAAATTACAAGTACCTCCGCGTTAATTTCCCCAACGGAGACATGGTTGGTCACACAGGCTCTCTCCTTGCAACCAGATGCTCTATGGAAGCACTTGATCTTCAGCTTGCAAGAATTCTCGCTTCTCTTGACAAGGTAGGCGGCGTAGCGCTTATTACAGCCGACCACGGAAATGCTGACGAGATGTACGAAATGGACAAGAAAACCGGTGCGCCTAAGGCTGACAAAACCGGCAAGTTCAAGGCAAAAACCAGCCATACTCTCAACCCAGTTCCTTGCATCATTTACGACAACGTTACCTCTCACAAGTACAAGATGAAGAAGGACGAGGGCAACTTCGGGCTTTCAAACGTAGCGGCTACCATGGTAAACCTTCTCGGTTACGAGGCACCTGCTATGTGGGATGAAAGCATTATTGAATTCTAATTGAATAAAGTCATAACCACCGGCTTAGCCGGTGGCTTGCTCAGCCCTATAAGGGCATATTACTGGCGGGGCTGAAAGCCCACCGAAAGATCTGCCAACCGCAAGCGGACTC
>SVQL01000066.1 GCA_015065365.1 Oscillospiraceae bacterium
TATTTGTCATCTTATTCCCAATTTTTACGAGCTTGAAACGGGAGATATACTCATTGACGGAAAATCCATTTCAAGCATAACCAGAAGCTCGCTTCGCAGAAATATCGGTATAGTCCAGCAGGATATTTACCTTTTCAACGCAAGCTTCCGTGATAACATTCTTTACGGCAGACTTGATGCTACCGAGGAGGAGATAATCGAGGCAGCTAAGCGCGCGAATATACACGACTATATAATGAGTCTTGAAAACGGCTACGATACGGAGATAGGAGAGAGGGGAGTACGGCTTTCGGGAGGACAGAAGCAGCGTCTTTCAATAGCGCGCGTATTTCTCAAGAATCCCCCGATACTCATACTCGACGAGGCGACGAGCGCGCTTGATAACACGACGGAAATACTCATTCAAGAGGCACTTGACGAGCTTTGCGTAGGCAGAACGACGCTTGTAGTGGCGCATAGGCTCTCGACTATTAAAAACGCAGACGAGATAGCGGTTGTAGCTGAAGGAAGGATAGTAGAGCAGGGAACGCATGAGAAGCTTCTCGCACTTGACGGAGAGTATGCAAAGCTCTATAAGCTTCAGTTCCGCGCGGCAGAGGAGATGGTTCAGTGATCAAAAATCGTATATACGCAATTTTAGTTATTCTTTCGGGAGTACTTTGGAGTACGTCCTGCATTTTCGTCGATTTGCTTGGAGGGTGGGGCTTTAATTCCTTTCAGTGCTCCGCTATAAGAATATTGACGTCAGCGATAATACTCAATGCTATGCTGATAATAAAGGGCAAGGGATTTAAGTATTATAAGGTAAGCCTCGGCTCATACGTTATCACCGCAATATCGGGAATATGCTCCGTGTTTGCCATGTGCGTGCTGTATTATGCTTGTCTTACCATGACGTCGGCGGCAACGGCGGCTATACTTATCTATACTGCACCCTTGTTCGTTATGATAATGTCGCTTATATTTTTTCACGAGCGCTTGACACTCACTAAAATATCCGCGTTTATTATAGCTATCGCGGGCTGCGCTCTTGTTTCGGGAGTCGTGGGAGAAGCGGTTGTAAGCGTTAAGGGTATTGTTTTGGGTGTGCTTGCAGGGTTTTCCTACTCGCTTTACGGTATACTTACCTCGTTTTATATGAAAAAGAATAAGGAGCCGCTTGCGTTTACTGCTCAAAGCTTTATTTTTGCGGCAATAGGTGCTCTGTGTATTGCAAATCCCGTGGAGATAGTAAAAAAAGCGGTGGAGCTTCCGCGCACTTGGCTTGTGTTTGCGGTTTTCGTGCTGTTTGCTCTTCTTACGTCCGTTCTGCCGTTCTTCCTGTATTCCAAGGGAGTCTCGGGGGTATCTGCCTCAACCGCCTCTATTCTTGCCTTCAGCGAGCCTCTGATGGCTGCGGTGTGGGGAGTTACGGTTCTTGGACAATCGCTTGATATTTTCGGAATTGTTGGAATCGTGCTCGTGGTGGCGGCAATCGTTATTCTAAATCTGCCGCCATTGAAAAGGAAGAAAACTTACTAAATATTTACAAATCGTCTATTGTATTTTTTAGTAAAATAGGATATGATTATTAGGATTGAGTGGAAGGAGCGAGAGACGTGTTTGGATACGTAAGGGTAAGAAGCTCGGAGCTAAAGGTAAAAGAATATGAGCTTTACCGCGGTGCTTATTGCGGGCTTTGTCGCTCGATGGGTAAATGTACGGGGCAGTGCTCCCGTATGGCTCTTTCCTATGATTTTGCCTTTCTGGCGATGCTGCGGCTTTGCCTCGGTAAGGTCGATAAGATAGAATTCAAGCAAAGAAGATGCCTTGCACACCCGCTCAAGAAGCGTAACGTCATGGAGCGTAACGCAGAGCTTGACTACTGCGCGCGCGCGGCGGCAATTCTCGGATACCATAAGATAAGGGACGATATTGCGGACGAGCGCGGATTTAAGAAAGCGCGCGCCCTGATTACCTATCCTTTCGTTGCGTCTTGGCGCAAAAAAGCCTTGAAGGCGGGGCTTTTGCCGCTTGACGAAAAGGTTTCCGATGCTCTTGCAAGGCTTTCTGCTCTTGAGACAAAAAAGAAGCCGAGCGTTGACGAGCCTGCCGAGATTTTCGGGGAGATACTTGCCGCTATTACCTCTTTCGGACTTGACGGCAGTGAGGCGCGTATCGCTTATGAGATAGGAATGCACGTCGGAAAGTGGATATATATTGTTGACGCGCTTGACGACGCGGACGACGATTTAAAGAAAAAACGCTATAATCCGTTTTTGCTGTTGTACGGTGGAAGATTGCCCAAGGGCGCGGAGCTTTCCTTGATTTCCGATGCTCTTAAGGCTGAGCTTTGCGGCGCGGAGGCGGCGCTTGACCTCGTGGATACCGATAAGGAATCGGTAAAAAATATTATTGAGAATATCCTGTATCTGGGTATGCCCGATACGGTTGAAAAAGTTATTTGCGGGGGGGAGCGTGACTGCAAGACCGCGCAGAAAGGAAGCATGGAAGATGAACGATCCTTATAAGGTGTTGGGAGTATCGCCCGATGCCTCTGATGATGAGATAAAAAAAGCATACAGACAGCTCGCGCGAAAGTATCACCCCGATAAGTACCGTGACAGTGACCTTGCAGATCTCGCAAGTGAGAAGATGAAGGAGGTCAACGCGGCTTACGAGGAAATCAAGAAGATGCGTGAGTCGGGCGGACGGGCAAACTCCGGAGCGGGTGCAGGCAATGGAGCGCGCGGACGTTACAGCTATGCGGGAAACGAGTCCGCAAGCGGAGATCCTAAATACAATGAAATACGCAGAATGATAAACTCCGGCAATATCGGCAGAGCGGAGCAGATGCTTTACGGTATTGAGGAGCACCAGAGAAACGCCGAATGGAACTTCCTTATGGGCTGTATTATGGCACGCCGCTCAAATTTCGTTGACGCGCAGAGATATTTTGATATCGCTTGCTCTATGGACCCGTATAACAACGAGTACCGCGCGGCTCAGGCAGAGCTTCGTAACCGCGCAAACGGCTACGGCGGAGGTTACAGAACGACTCGTACGTCGGGCGGCTGCTCTACGTGCGATATATGCTCGGGACTTATGTGCGCTGACTGCTGCTGTGAGTGCATGGGCGGTGACCTTATCTCCTGCTGCTGATGCAAGGGGGCTGCCGTGAAGAAGGGTAAAATAAAGCAACTGACCGTTTGCGCGTCTCTTGCGGCACTCGGAGTTGTGCTTTTAAGTATTGGTCCTCTTATCGACGTGCTTGACGCATCTCTTGCGGTGCTGGCGTCGATATTATGCATAGTTGCAGTAATCGAGTACGGCAAGGCGGCGCCATGGATGGTATTTGCCGTGACGGCAGTGCTTTCTCTCGTGCTCATGCCGCAAAATTCGGCGGCGCTTATGTATCTTTTGTTTTTTGGCTATTATCCCATACTCAAGGAAAAGCTGGAGAGACTTCCGAAAGTGCTTTCTTGGGTATTAAAGGAGCTTATTTTCAATGTCGCAATGGTTATCTGCATAGTCGCAATAAAGCTGCTGCTTTTCCCGACTGCAGCCGTCACCGTATGGACGTACGCAATACTCGCAGTGCTTTGTGAGGTAGTGTTCGTGCTTTACGACGTTGCGCTCACAAGGCTTATATCTTTCTACGTATACAAAATACGAGGCAGATTTAAATTTGGAGGATAAAATGAAAACAACACTTTTGATTATGGCGGCGGGGCTTGGCTCGCGCTACGGTGGAGACAAACAGGTTGACGGAATAGGACCTCACGGCGAAATGCTTATGCAGTATTCTATATACGATGCCGTAAATTCCGGCTTTGATAAGCTCGTTTTCGTTATCAAGCCTGCGTACCGCGCGCTTATTGATAAGCTCTGCGAAAATCTTAAAGGTGTCGAGGTCGCCTGTGTTTATCAGGATTTTGACAGTATACCTGCATTTTATAAGGTTCCCGCTGACAGAGTAAAGCCGTTCGGCACCGTACACGCGGTTTTGTCGGCGTCAGGCGTTATAGACGAGCCCTTTGCGGTAATAAACGCCGACGACTTCTACGGCAGAGACGCGTTTGAAAAAATGCATGGGCGTCTGCTTACGCTCGGCAGGGGAGAGGGCGCAATGGTCGCATACAGACTCAAAAACACAGTGAGCCTTAACGGCTCGGTCACGAGGGGAATATGCATCGTTGAGAACGGCGAGCTGGCGGGAGTTAAGGAGACGTACAGTATAGTCGTTGATAAAAACGGAGATATAAGTGACGCGGAGCGCGGAACGCTCGACAAGGACGCTCTCGTTTCCATGAATATGTGGGGCTTCCATTCAAGCGCGTTTGAAAATATGAAGGAAGAGTTCGATGCGTTTTTGCGCACCATTCCCGAGGGAGATATCAAGGCGGAATACGCCTTGCCGACGATGGTCGATACGCTTATCTCGGACGGTAAACTTTGCGTGCACGTGCTTGATACGGACGCAGTATGGTTCGGCGTTACCTACCGTGAGGATCGCGATTACGTTGCGGGAGAGCTGAAGAAGCTGCACCAAAAGGGTGTTTACCCCGAAAAAATATAAAAAAGAGCCGTCTTATTCGGAGCAGAATAAAAATACGATTTCTGCATTTGAATAAGACGGTTCTTTTTCTGTTCTATTAAGCTCTCTTGGCTTTGATCTTACCGATAATAAAATCGTAGGGAAGCGCTATAATAACGCCGAATACCATAAGTCCGAGCCAAATGAGAATGAGATTGCTCCATTCAATTTTAGCTACCGCGTTTACAAGATTTGCCGTACCCGCCGCCATGTAGCTTAAGAAGTCGAGAAAGCCGGTTACCGAGGAAACCATGCCCGTGTCGCGCAGGCTCGGGCAGTACTTACACCAGAGCATGGACGCAACGCAGCCGCTACCCATAATTGCCATAACAAGACAGATAAGATTTACTATCGGTTGTTTAACGAGCCATACCGCAAGAAATGCTACCGCCGCTATGGAGAACATAAGAAGAATGGTTTTATCCATGCTCTTAAGTCGCTCGTAAACGAATACCGCGATAAACGTTGTCATCGAAATTGCTAAGGTTACAACGGAAAACAGAAGCGACGAGGTGGATTCCGAGAATTCAAGGTAATCCTTCATGTAGGCAGGAAGCCAGAAGACAACGGACGTACGGACGATACCCGTGATAATTGCGATAAAGCAAAACTTAACTATATTGTACTTAAAGAGCACCTTTATTTTTCCGCCGCCCTTTTGTTGCGGCTTATACTGTCCGTAGGTGACAAATCCGCGACGCTCAAGAACAAGAAAGCAAACGAACGCAACCACGCCCATAAACAAAAGTATTCCGCCGCCTACTCTGAATACGAAGTACATAGGCAGCAACGCCGCCAAAAGTCCTGCCGTAGGAGAGCCGAACAGCGCGGCAAACTCATATCCCATGCTACATCTTGCGACGTATTTCGGCTCGACGTTTTCCGCAACGACCTTTGTCATCGGACCGTAGATCATCGCAAGGAAAAAGCCGACCATTCCGTAAACAACTATTGAGCCGACCTCGGATTTTGCCAAGGACGGATAAATTATATTGCATATACCGGCAAGAACGAGACCGAAGCTAATCATATATCTCGCCTTTATTTTATCGCCAATAAAGCCGTTTATCAGCTGACCTATTGCGTAAACGTAAAAATATACACTCGCTGCCGTATCAAGATACGACTGCGAAATCCCCGCCTCAAGCATCTGCGGAGATACCGCGCTCAATATGTTTCTTGCTATGTAAACCGCAAAATATGACACCGAGCAAAGCGTGCCTATAAGTATCGCCGTTTTAGCCTTGCTGTTAAGCTTCATTTTTTACCTCTTAATTATTTTTTGATTATTTTACCATTCCGTAGCCGCCCACGTACTTGCTGATCTCGGAGGCAACCACGAACACCTTGTTGTCGCAGAGCTTGCGCAGAGCTTTAAGCATCTTGGGAGCTTCCTTGCGGGGAAGAACTATAAAAATCATATTCATTTTGTCCGTTGAGCCATGTCCCTCGAAAACGGTATAGCCCTTGTTGCTTTCCTTGAGATATTCCGTGATCTTTTGGGTGTTCTCATCGTTTGCTATGAGCTGAAGGTTAGATGTGCCGAGGGCTATTTTGCTCTCAATGGTCGAGCCGATAAAGAGTCCCGAGGCATATCCCACGCAGTAAAACAGCAAAAGGAATATATTATCGCCGAGCGTGCCGATGATGGTTGATATAACCAAACCCCAAATGGTACATTCAATAAATCCGAGAGCCGCCGCCTTGAGTCTTTGTCCCTTTACCATCATGCAGGTCTTGAGAGATTGAATACTTATCTCAACTATTTTAGCCGCGCATACGATAAGACAAACGACTATCGGGGGGAGCATTTGCAAAAAATCAGACACTGTTTTTCTCCTTCATTAAGTGCGCAAAGCGAGCCGCGCTACGGCTGTTCTGCGCCGAATTTTAAACCACCCGTATATTATACAATATACTTACCGTAAAGTCAATAGTATTTTGATTTAAAAATATTTAATGCGATAAAAAAGCAGACTGCCGAAACAGTCTGCTTTTTGTACGTAATTAAATTACATGAACTCCGAGAAAAGATCCTCGATCATCTCGAACATATCGCCGCTTGCTGCCATGCCTGCGCCTGCAACTGCACCAACGAACGCAATGATAAATCCAACTACCCAAATGATAATGGAGAGGATAGAGAGGATTATAGTAACGATAGAGAGAATGTTGGTAATCTTTACGAAGATGGAAACGGGCTTCTCGGTAACTTCCTTATAGGGCTTAACGAGAACCTTTGCAACGATAGCCATGATAAGCGAAATAAGACCGCTGTACGAGCCGAGAAGAGCAAGAGCGGAAAGCGCCAAAGCAACGATGGGCTTTACGATAGATACCTTTTCGGCAGCGGGAGCAGCTTCAACAACTACTTCCTCAGCAGCAACTTCCTCAACGACCTCAGCCTCGGGAGCCTCGGGAGCTACGTAATTTTCATTAGGCTGACCGCAAGCAAGACAAACCTTATCGGTTTCCTTAACTTCGGTTCCACAAGTAGAACAGAACATTTTCTTAATCTCCTTTTAAAAATAATATTTATGTACCTAAATGATACCACAAAATTGAATGTTTGTCAAGTATTTATGGAAGATTTCTTAATTAATACATACCCGACATCATTATTGAAAAAATGAAAAAGATGTATATTATGTATAAGAATATGATAACAAAAGAAACGATTGTGCTGACGATGGTTGAATAGATGGAATAAGCAATTCCGACGATTGAGGTGGTTTTTCCGATACCCGCAACAGATGCAGCTCGTGTTTTCGGATAATTAAGCGGCTCGCGAGAGAGTATAAGACCTATTACACCCATAATAATTCCGGGTACGGTTCCGTAACCTAAAAAGGGTATGGCTATTGAAAGAATACCGAGTATCAAAGAGGTGTTTGCCTTGCCCATTGGAAGCGGAACGGTTTCTCTCGAAGGCTCTTTCCTATGAACTATATTCAGGTTTAAGGTTTGTGAGTTAGCCGAGTCGACGATGGTTTTTGCCGCGTCTAATACACTCGAATCCGAGTTTTCAATAGGCGCTCCGCATTCCATGCAGAATTTCTGCCCGTCTTTCATTTGTTTGCCGCAATTTGGACAGTACATATCAGAGTCCTCCTAAATCATTGTGAGTATATAGAGCACGAGGGCTATAATTACAAGTCCCACGTAAAGAATCATAAGAATTACAGGTAGGATTACCGCCGCGATAGACAGAAGTAAGCCAAAGATTCTCGTGATTTTTGCGACCTTCAAGAATATCCTTTCGGGATTTTTTTCAGCCGTTGCCTTTTTGGAAAGTCTCGCGGAAATAACAGTGGCAGCTATGCCGATGATACCAACGAATACGGTAGCAATCCAATACGCCCATGCGAAAATTCCGAAAAGGCTAAGTCCGCACCAAAGAGCCATATATAAGGGAAGAAATACCGATACGATACCCAAGACCATGGAAATGATCGATACTGTGCGATTATTGTTCTTCTGCGCTTTCTCTGCGGTTACCTCGTTGACTATCTCCGCAATCTCGTTGGTTTCTCCGCATTCGGAGCAAAATTTCATATCGGAAGTGATTTCCGAACCACATTTTTTACAGTTCATAGTGTTCTCCTGAAATTAAAGATAAAAACCGAGGGATTCCAAAATGTCGGCGAGTGATCCGATCAAGGACTCTAACGCATCGAAAATTCCGTCACCGATTTCGGGAAATACAAACGAAGCTACGACAACCAAAACCGAGCCGAGAACCGTAAGCCCCACCGAAACGAGCCACGCGAGTATAGCAAGAGCCACCGCAGCAGTCGCAAGGCAGGAATATACGAGGCCTATAATACCGAGTATTTTGGCAAGCTTGCGCGTTTTTAGCACTCCTTCGTCGTCGGTTTCCTTTTTGACGCGAGCTGCGCTCACGAGCGCGATAATAGAAAGCACCAAGCCGACGGCAACGGGCAAAAACAGAGAAGCAGCCGAAAGAATCAGCGCGACGGTAGCCGTCTTTTTTGGGTTCTTCAAGGGCTTTTTCTCTTTTTTTGATTTATTGGATATTTCTTTATCTATGGCAAGCTCTTCCTCGGTGACGATATTTTTCGTTCCGCATTCATAGCAGAACTTATCGTCCACGTCAAGATTTTTGCCGCAGTTATAACAAACCATTAGTTTACTCTCTTTATAATTTTAAATTAGTATACCATTCCGCTACCGCTCATGGCAAGCACATAAATAGTCCAGATAACAGACATAAAGATAGACAAAGGAAGTGCGACTCTACCCGTTATCCAGCCTGCCTTTGCAAAGCCGTAGATGGGCGTACCCTCGTATTCCTCGATTATAGGAAGAGCCTTGTTCTTGGCTATAGTCGAAAGCACCCAACCTGGCACTCCCAAACCGGCAAGATCAAGCGAAAGTATTCCGAGAATCATAGAGGTTATAGCCTGCGAGCGGTACTTGTCGACGTTTTGCGCCTTGTTGACCTCGCAAAGGTACTGCTTTCTGTATCCGTTCTCGATTTCCTTTATTTGAGCCTCGCGCTGACGGTTGTACTCCTCCTCGGCAAGTCTGCGGAATTCCTCCGCGCGGCGGGCTTCCTCCGCTTGCGCGGCTTCGGCCTGACGGCGAGCCTCTTCTTCAATGCGAAGCATCTCCGCTTCCTTTATCTGCGCGTCTGCGCTCTGAGGCGTAGGTATCTTTGCTCCGCAGTTCGTGCAGAAGCGCTGACCGTCCGCTATACTTTTTCCACAATTAGAACAAAACATTTTTATACTCCTTAAATATCAAAAAATTATCAGAAGCCGCCTGCGACTCCAACGCCTATGAGAGCTATAATAACAACAAATATGTAAATAGCATAAAACAGCAACGGAAAAGCGACCAGCATGCCCCATATTATCGTGCCTATAAGACCGTATATAAATCCAAAGGTACCGACTGCCTTTGCGATAACTGCAAAGGGCTTTACTCCGTCAGTGCCGTATTTGTTGAGCTGCTTCAGCTTCTTTTTAGATACTACCGCGAAAATAAGTATCAGCGGAGAAAACCACCACGGTATAGCAAACGCCGAAATAAGGGCGAAAACCATTGCAGATATAGCAATTCCGCGTTTCTTGGCATGTTCCTCGTCAACTACGGGAGCGGGTGTGTAAGCAGGTTGCGCGTAGGCTGCTTGATACGCGGGAACGGGAGCCGCCTGATACGCAGGCTGCTGATATGTGGGCGCTTCGGTCTGAGAAGCAGGCTGTTCTGTTACCTCTGTTACTATTTTTGAGCCGCAAATGGGGCAGAATTTAGTGCCATTTTCAATTTTTGAACCGCAAATAGGGCAAAACATACGTAAATCCTCCAAATTCACTTAAACGGTATTAATAGTAAAGTCCTCCGCCGATGGCTCCAAGGATACTAAAAACAATCATATAAGCGTATATCAAAATGTATATCAAAATCATAATTATCGGATACATCAGCGATATGGACGAGTATATAATGCCGAAGGGAAGACCGATGGAACTCGTTACCTTTGCGGCTCTCAAAAATCCGTTAGCGCAATCCGATTCAATGGTGTTGGCGTACTTGATCCTCTTTTTAGCTACGAGCGCAAGGATGAAATTGGCAATCGGAACGAAAAACAAGCATACGGAAAGTATACCGAATACCATAGCGGTTATAGAAGCGCCGCGTTTCTTTTTCGCCTCGGCATCGTCTTTTTTCTTATTGGAAACGCACGGAGCGTAATTTTCACGCGTAAGGGTTACGGATTCCCCGTAATAGGGGGCTTCTGCGTACGAAGGCGGAGCTACGGGCGGAGCGTACGTAGGCGCAGGCTCGTATGTAGGAGTAGCAGTATGCGTAGCTTCTGCCGCTACCCTTGTTCCGCAAGAAGGACAGAATACGGCTCCGTTCTCAAGCTTTTGACCGCAATTTGAGCAAAACATATTTAAGTACCTCCCTTATAAGATTAGTATACCATACCTTCGCTTGCCATAAGAGCAATGAACAGTATGCCGAAATAGAGAACGTAGAGGAATATGACTATTGCCAAAAGGATGATGAAACTTACCAAAATATAGATAGATGCGATAAGACCAAAGGTGCTTGCAGCGCCTGCGCCCTTAGCGAGAGCCGCGCCGACAGTTCCGGGATAAGCCTTTGCGGCTTTAGCCTTGCACTTTGAAATTATAGACATAACAATACCGAATATGGCACCCTCAAAGGACATAGCGAGGAAAAGTCCGCCAAACGACATTATTGCGGAAAGGCAACCCCAAACGAGAGCGGAAATACCGCTTGCGAGAGGGTCGACAGGCTTTTTGGACTTGGTTTCCTTAACGGGTGCGGGAGCTTCCTCGTAAGCTGCGCTTGCGGTCTCTACCGCAGGAGCCGTGCGTGCAGGAGAGTTGTCGTGACCGCAAACGGCGCAAACGCTAACTCCCTCGGGAAGCTGTGAATTACAAAAATTACAATACATAGTGTCATTCTCCTGATTTTAAGATTTGTATAGATGTATATGGCGGGAATTTTCCCTATGTAGATATCTATACGCAATTATCATATCACATATTTCTACATTTGTCAATACAAGGATAATTATTTTGTAGAATTTGCTACACGATTTTTGCAGTATATGTCATTCGCTAATCGCTTTTCCTTTAGGGGCTGTCACATTTGGCAAGACCGAAAAAGTCCGATAATAAATAAAAAAAGAAAGACGGCGGTGCGTAGGAATTTGAAAATTTAAAATTTGTAGGGCGGGGGTTTATCTCCCGCCGTATATTGAATCGACGTCTTTTGTAACGGCGGCAGCAAGCCACCGCCCTACGTATAAACAGAGCCTTGCGCAATAAAATTTTATTTGTGGGTTAAATATGTTTTTTGCGGACAGTCGAGGACGCCTGTCCCTACAAAGGAGCACACCTGCAATACCCAAGTATTGGGGCTGTTCTTTGCTTTTAATTTTGATTTTTAATTCAATTTGTTACAACGGGTCGCCGAGGACGTCGACCCCTACAAATGTTAGAATAACATTCGTTTCATCGTTTTTGGTTTTAATGTTTAAATTTTAATAAAAATAAAACTGCGAAGATATTTTTAGAATGTAGGGGTCGACGTCCTCGGCGACCCGTTATAATTAAAAAGAAAGGCGGCGGTGCGTGGGGATTTGAAAATTAAAATTTGTAGGGCGGGGGTTTATCTCCCGCCGTATATTTAAATTGACGTCTTTTTTAACGGCGGCAGCAAGCCACCGCCCTACGTGTAAACAGAGCCTTGCGCAATAAAATTTTATTTGTGGGTTAAATATGTTTTTTGCGGACAGTCGAGGACGCCTGTCCCTACAAAGGAGCACA
>SVQL01000067.1 GCA_015065365.1 Oscillospiraceae bacterium
TCGAATTCGTTGACATCGCAGGACTCGTCAAGGGCGCATCGAAGGGCGAGGGCCTCGGCAACAAGTTCCTCTCGCATATCCGCGAGGTGGACGCTATCGTTCACGTAGTGCGTTGCTTCAAAAACGAAAATATCGTTCACGTTGACGGCAATATAAACTCCCTTCGCGACCTCGAAACTATCAATCTTGAATTGATCTTCTCCGATATTGAAATGGTAGAGCGCAGAATCGACCGCACCAAGAAGGCGATGAAGGGCGACAAAACGCTTGCAGCGGAGCTGGCAGTCTTTGAAAAGCTCCACGCCGCCCTCTCCGACGGTAAGTGCGCGCGCGAGGTCGATCTCGACGAGAGCGAGCGCGAATTTCTTTACGACACTCCCCTGCTTACCATGAAGCCCGTCATTTACGTTGCTAACGTCAGCGAGGACGAGGTAAGCGACGAGCCTACGGACAACTCCGACTACATGGCACTCAAGGCGCAGGCAGAGCGCGAGCACGCAGGCGTAATTGCAGTTTGCGCACAGCTTGAGGCAGAGATCGCAGAGCTTGACGGCGAGGAAAAGGAAATGTTCCTTGAGGATCTCGGCATCAAGGAAAGCGGTCTTGACAGACTTATCAAGGCAAGCTATTCTCTGCTCGGTCTTATCAGCTACCTGACGGCAGGTCCGCAGGAGGTCAGAGCTTGGACTATCACACGCGGAACCAAGGCTCCAGGCGCGGCAGGAAAAATTCACAGCGACTTTGAGCGCGGCTTTATCCGCGCGGAGATCGTTTCCTTTGACGACCTCGTTAAGTGCGGCAGCATGAACGCCGCTCGTGAGGCAGGTCTTTACAGAAGTGAGGGAAAGGATTACGTTATGAAGGACGGAGATATCGTTCTCTTCCGCTTCAACGTTTGATTTTATGAGAGTAAGAAAGAAAAAGCACGGCGCGGAGCGCATTTGTGCCTGCGCCGAGCTGCTTATTGAAAATATCGAGGTTCTTCGCGAGGGCTTTGACGGTGTTTTTGTCGAGGACCGCCCCGTACACATGGAGATCGGCTGCGGCAAGGGCAACTTTGCGTGCGGCATGTCGGAAAAGTACCCCGACGTAAACTTTGTTGCTGTCGAAAAGGTTTCGGACGTGTGCTGTATCGCCCTTGAAAAGGCAAAGGCGCGCACGGACGAGCGTCAGCGCGACAATCTGCGCTTTATTATCGGTGACGCCAAAAACCTATCCGAGAACGTACAGCCCGCCTCATTGGACTGCATTTATCTCAATTTCAGCGACCCGTGGCCAAAGTCAGGTCACGCAAAGCGCCGCCTTACCCACAGAGGCTTTCTTGAAATTTACAAAAAACTGCTTAAAGAGGACGGAATTCTCAAGCTCAAGACCGACAACGTAGGGCTTTTCGATTTCACTCTCGAGGAACTTGAGGCTTTCGGAGCAAAAATTCTTTGGCAGACCAGAGATCTGCACAACGAGCCCGTGGCAGCTGACAACGTCATGACCGAATACGAAAAGAACTTTTCCGAAAAAGGTATGTCCATTTGCAGCGTTTGGGCGAAGCTTTGATAAGAGTTTGATAGAAGTTTGATAGGAGTTAAATATGCTTGAATTAAAACAGCTTATTGACGAAAACAGAAGCCACAGGGAGTTCAAAACGGGAGTAAAAATACCGCGCGAGCGACTTGAAGCGTGGATACTTAATGCATCTCACTGCCCCTCCGCCAGAAATTTGCAGGCTATAAAATATATGATAATAGATTCCAACGAGGGCATAGCGGAGCTTCTTCCCCTCACATACTGGGCGGGCTCGCTCGGCATAAAGCTTCCACCCGACGGACATGAGCCGACGGCGTTTATCGTAATGTGCCACGACCACACGATTGCCCCCTTAAAGTCGATATTCTATATGGATATTGGAATTTGCGCGCAGACAATTATGCTCTCGGCAACAAACGAGGGCTTTGGCGGCTGTATGATAGGCTCGGCATCGGCAGATGCCGTAAGAGAGCTTCTCTCCTTGCCCGAAAATCTTGAGCCCGCTCTTATTTTGGCACTCGGAGCACCCGAGGAAAAGGTAGTGCTTACAGATACGTCAAAAGGCGTAAAATACTACCGAGACGAAAACAACGTCCACTACGTTCCCAAAAGATCGCTTGACGAAATAATTATAAAATAAGGACGGAAAACGTATGTCAACTACTCAATTCGCAGAGCCGTCGGGCATACTTATACTCAACAAACCCACGGGAATTACGTCGCATGATGCAGTTTACAAGCTACGACGTCTTTATAAAACAAAGCGCGTGGGACACACGGGCACGCTTGATCCGTTAGCAAACGGAGTCCTCGTTATGCTCGTAGGGCGCGCCGCAAAGGCGGCGGAGTATCTGTCAGCGGACAGAAAGGCTTACGTTGCAACGCTGCGGCTCGGTATCACGACAGACACAGAGGACGTGACGGGCAAAATTCTCTCGCAAAGCGATAAGCTGCCCTCTGCCGAAACGGTAGCCGAGGTCGCAAGACACTTTATCGGAGAAATCGAACAGATACCGCCCATGTACAGTGCGCTTAAAGTAGGCGGAAAAAAGCTTTGTGACCTTGCAAGAGAAGGCAAGACGGTGGAGCGCGCGCCCCGACCGATAACCGTTTACAGACTTGACGTAGTACCCACTGACACACCCACAGATTACGTATTGTCCGTTGAATGCTCGTCGGGAACTTATATCAGAACGCTTTGCGCGGACATCGGAAGTGCTCTCGGCTGCGGCGGCGTTATGGCAACCTTGACGCGAAGCGCGGCGGGCGGATTTAGCCTTGAACAAGCCCTCACGCTTGAGGAGCTGAACGAAATGACGGACGAGCAGAAAATCGCGGCGCTCATCCCGACTGAAGCCCTCTTTTCAGAGCTTGAGAGGATAGTCCTGCCAGAGTTTTATTACCGACTTTGCGCAAGCGGCTGCGAGATATATCAAAAAAAGATACGCACTGAGCTGCCGCTTGGCGCGCGCGTGCGACTCTGCGCCCCCTCGGGCGAATTCTTCGCACTCGGCGAGGTCCGCGAGTACGAGGACGGAACGGCAATAAAGGCAATAAAAACGTTTTTCGCGTTATAAAAAGACGAGGCTCGGCGGTTCTCATAATGATATGGGTGATGACAATGGATAAAGAAAAGGACTTTCCGAAAAGAAAGCCTACAAGACTAAAGGAATTTGATTACAACACAACAGGTGCATATTTCATAACGCTCTGTACAGAAAACAGACGACAAATATTATCTTGTATTGTAGGGGGCGACGTCCTCGGCGCCCCGAAAAACGTGGAATTGTTTCCACATGGAATGATTGCGGATAAATATTTGAAACAAATGAATGAGTTTTATGAAAACTTAACCGTAGATCAATACGTTATTATGCCGAATCATATACATCTTATACTATTCGTTCGCGAGGACGGGTCGCCGAGGACGTCGACCCCTACAAAGCAAACCTCATCCGTATCACATTTTGTATCGACATTCAAAAGATTTTGCAACAAAGAATTCGGCGGGAACATATGGCAACGCGGCTTTCACGATCACATAATTCGAAGCCGAGACGACTATGAGGAAATCGCGAAATACATTCACGATAATCCTACCCGTTGGTACTACGATGAATTATATTCAGAACAATAAGGGATATGGACTTTACCCTATATCTTTGTAATACAAAGCTAAACTTGCAATAAAAGGGGTATCTCAAATGCGATAAAAAGCATTTGAGATACCCCGCTTTTTTTATGAAGCTTTAAGTATAATTACTTGTTCCTCCACGTAGACGGAGAGAACAAAATGAGCATCGGAATAAGCTCAAGTCTGCCTGCTATCATATCAAATATGAGCACGAGCTTGGAGGGTACCGAGAAGAAATAAAAGTTTTCCATAGGACCGACGTCCGAAAGTCCGGGGCCTATGTTGTTAATGGTTGCCGCAACTGCGGTAAAGCTTGTAACCACATCTTTGCAGTTAAAGGCAATGAGCAATGTAGACACGGCGAAAACAATAGCGTAAACTGCGATATATGCATTTACCGAGCGCACGACCTCTGACTCGACCTCTCTTGAATCGACCGTCACCTTTTGAACTCTTCTTGGGTGGATCATGCTTTTAAGCTCCTTGCGCGCGCCCTTTATGAGTATGATAAATCTTGAGACCTTTATTCCGCCGCCCGTGCTTCCCGCGCATGCTCCGATGAACATAAGCAGCACAAGAATGATACACGCAACAGTAGGCCACGCCGCAAAGTCTGTCGTTGAAAATCCTGTCGTAGATATTATAGATGCCACGTTAAATGCCGCATGGCGCAATGCCTCTCCGATACTGCCGTACATTCCTCGAATGCTTACGGTTATAATACCGATCGAAGCTGCAACGATACACAGAAACGCGCGTATTTCCGATGAAAAAACTTCCTTTATTTTTCCCTTTATCAGGAAAAAGTACGCATTGAAATTAAGCGAGAAAAGAAGCATAAACACCGTAACAACTATCTGCAAATACGGGGAATACGATGCAATGCTGTCATTCTTTATTCCAAATCCGCCGGTTCCCGCAGTTCCAAATGCTGTACAAATAGCATCGTACACGCTCATACCGCCACAAAGCAGCAATACGAACTGAAGAGCAGTAAGTACAAAATATATGAGATAGAGAATAAGCGCCGTGGTGCGGACCTTGGGAACAAGCTTGCTTACTGATGGACCGGGGCTTTCCGCCTTCATAAGGTGCATATTACGTCCGCCGCTGAGAGGGAGAAATGCCATGATAAACACAAGCACTCCCATTCCGCCGACCCAGTGGGTAAAGCAGCGCCACATATTTATGGATTTTGGTAGAGACTCGATCTCTGTAAATATAGTTGCACCGGTTGTGGTAAAGCCCGACACTGTTTCAAAAAGCGCGTCGATATAAGAGGCCGTAACTCCCGAAAGCATGAACGGAAGCGCGCCGAAAAGACTAAGCAGTATCCAGCACATTGCAACTATAACGTAGCCCTCTCTTGCGTAAAGCTCGCGGCTTTTCGGCTTGCCGATAAACAAAACGAGAGCAACCGCGGCGCAGATCGCCGCGCTTATCAAAAACGCGAATATCTCCCTTTCCCCGTAGACCGCCGCACAGATTATCGGCACGGTAAAGAAGCACGCCTCAAACAGCATAACCCATCCGAGGGTGTATTTTATCATTCTGTAATTCATACGCGCCTCACCTTAAAACGTCGCAAATATCGTGCAATGCCATTATTCCCGAAACGATAACCACTCTGTCACCTGGGCAGATAACGTCGTATCCGCGGGGGATCATAACCTTGCCGTCGCGAAGGATCGCGGCTATAAGCACGTCGTTCTTAAATTTAAGCTGGGAAAGAGGCGTACCCGTGATGGGTGAGTTTTTCTTTACGATAAATTCGGACGCCTCAACCTTACCCTTGATAACGTTATACATAGTTTCAACGTTGCTTCCCATGGTGTTTTTCATAGCGCGCGCGTGTCTGACTATTATATCCGAGGTTATATTTTCGGGATATACTATCGAATCGAGATTGAGATGCTTTATAACGTCGTCGTAATCGACGCGGTTTATCCTCGTTATAAGCTTAGCGTCTCCCACGCTCTTTGCGTAAAGCGAAAGCAGTACGTTTTCCTCGTCCTGCGGAGTCATAGCGACAAACGCGCCCGCGCTCCGTATTCCCTCCTCAAGCAAAACCGTCTTGTCGGAGGAATCCGCAAGAATTACCGCCACGTTTTTCCACTTATCCGCAAGCTCGTGGCAACGCGCCTCGTTTCCCTCAACTATCTTGACGTATATTCCCGATTTGTCCAGAATATCGCAAAGATAGTGCGCTGTGTTTCCGCCCCCGACAACCATAACGTCCTTTACGGACCGGGTGGTATAATTTATCTTCTTGAAAAAGTCCTGCGCGTTTTTCGGAGACGCAATTATCGATATTATGTCCTTGCCCTCAAAGACGAAATCGCCCTTGGCTATATACGCCTCGTCGCCGCGCTCTACGGTACAGATAAGTATATCGCACCTGAGCTTGGTAACGACCTCCTTGACGGACATTCCAACAAGCGTACTGCGCTCGGGAAGTCTGAATTTTACAAGCTCGACCTTACCGCCCGAAAAGGTGTCTATATTTATTGCCGATGGGAAGCGAATAACTCTCGCTATCTCCTGCGCCGTTGCGTATTCGGGATTTATTACCATGGCGAGCCCCAGCTCGTTTTTAAGATACGATGCCTCCGCGCTGTATATGGGATTGTTGACACGGGCGATAGTCTGGCAATGCCCCGATCGTTTGGCTATAAGGCAGCACAAAAGGTTTAGCTCATCAGAGCCCGTAACCGCGATAAGCAGATCGGCACTGTTGATTCCCGCCTCCTCAAGCACGGTGTGCGTCGCTCCGTTTCCAACGACTCCCATAACGTCGTACTTTGACGAAACCTCGCTCACGCTCTCCTGATTTACGTCGACTACGGTTATATTATTTCCTTCCTCAAGCAGCTGAGACGCAAGAGTTTCACCGACTCTGCCACAGCCAACGATAATAACGTTCATGTAAGCTCCTCCGTAAAATTACGAGTCTTAAAGGCTCTGAATTATCCTTTCCGTCATCTTAATGGATTGCTCTGCAGCAAGCGCGACCATCTGCGGATATTCCATAGTAGCCTCGCCGCTTGCTGAATCGGAAATTGCGCGAACTATAAGACATTCGATGCCGTTTACGTAGCAAACGTGACCTATCGCCGCGCCCTCCATCTCACAGGCAACCGCGCCGAATTTATCAACAATATAGCGCTTTCTGTCCGCGCTGCTTATAAACTGATCGCCCGACGCGATAATTCCGCGCCCGTATTTTACTCCAAGCTCGCCCGCAACGTCCGCCGCGATTTTTGCCATATAGTCTGACGTGGGAAGAACTATCTTGTTTATTCCCGAAATAAGTCCCACGGGGTCGCCTATGGGCGATGTATCCATATCGTGCTGAACAACTCCGTCGGCAATTGCCACGTCAAGTATCGAAAGCTTCTCCGAAAGCGTTCCGGCAACTCCCGTATTTATTATATGAGTGACACCGAAGCGCAGTATCATAGTCTGCGCACAGATAGCCGCAAAAACCTTGCCGATACCGCACTGCGCGACGACAACGTCCTTTCCCGCAAGATTACCGCAAAAGAAATCAACTCCGCTGACTCTGACCGTCTCACATTCTGCAAGCTTTGCCTTAAGTGCGTCAACCTCAACGCTCATAGCGCCGATTATACCTATTTTCATACTCCTATCTCCTCGTATATCCGGAGCAGTCTTTCCTCTGCCTCGTTTTTTCTCTTATCAAGCTCGGCAAGTCTTACGTAGTCGTAAGCCGCCTCGCCCGACATTTCTATATCAATTTTTTCAAGCTCCGCTTCAAGGCGCGCCGCTTCCTCTCCAAGACGCTTTATGCGATTTTTCTCGCGTCGCTCGTCCGCCGCGCGCTGCTTACTCTGAAGATATTGCTCCTTACCCGTGCTGACGGTACGCTCTGACGCCGTATCCTCTGTGTCCGACGAAAGCTCTGCGCGCCGCTGTCTGTCGCGCAAAAGCTCCTCGTATCCCTCTCCCGCCTTATAAACGGGAATGTCCGTTGCGGCAAAGCTTGGCGCACCTGAAAAATCAAGCATACGCGTTGCAAGCTTGCCGAGAAAATAACGGTCGTGAGAAACGGAAATTACCGTTCCGTCAAAGCCGAGTATGGCTTCCTCAAGCGCCTCGCGCGAGTCAATATCAAGGTGGTTCGTAGGCTCGTCAAGCACCAAGACATTTACGTCCGAAAGAATAAGCTTTGAGAGTGTCAGCCTTGCGCGCTCTCCGCCGCTCAACTCTCCGACAAGCTTGTAGACCTCGTCCCCCGTAAACTTAAATCTCGCAAGGGTATTTCTTATTTCAAGCTCCGTAAGCGCAGGATACGTGCTCCAAAGCTCCTCAAGCACCGTTGCCGCCGTATTAAGGTTTTGGTTTTCCTGGTCGTAATATCCGACGTTTACGTTATAACCGATTTCAAGGTATCCCGACGTGGGGCGAAGCTTTTCGACGAGTATTTTTATAAGTGTAGATTTACCGCAACCGTTAGGCCCTACCAAAAAAAGTCTGTCGCCGCGCTTTACGGTAAGAGATATATTTTCAAAAAGCGGGCTTGCCTGCCTGTACGCAAAGCCGAGAGAGCGAAGCGTCATGACGTCGTTTCCGCTTGCAATCGACGAGGAAAAACCGAATTTTATACCCTTGGCAACCGTATCGGGACGCTCGATTTTTTCCATTTTTTCAAGAAGCTTGAGTCGGCTTTCCGCCGCGACGATGTTTCTTTCTCTGTTCCACGCGCGCTGCTGCGCAATATACGCCTCTTGCCTTGCTATTTCCTTTTGCTGATTTTTGTAGTGACGCTCCCATATCTCGCGGTCAATGCGCCTCTGCTCCATGCTCTTGGTATAACCGCCTGCGTAAAGCTTTGCCTTGTGATTTTCAATGCAGAGTGTCTTGTTCGTCACTCTGTCAAGGAAATAACGGTCGTGAGAAATTACCATTACGCACTTTTTGTAGGTTGATAGAAAGGCTTCAAGCCACGCCAGCGTTTCAAGGTCAAGGTGATTTGTCGGCTCGTCGAGAAGCAGTATGTCGGGCTCTCGGCAAAGCTCTCGTGAGAGCGCAAGTCTTGTCCGCTGACCGCCCGAAAATGTGGAAAACGGACGCTCAATGCTGTCCTTATCAAAGCCGAGTCCTGCGAGAGTTGAGGCGCATCTGCCTCTGAATTCAAGCCCGCCCTCGGCAATAAATTTTTCGTTGAGCGCGGTATATTCCGAGACTAACGATTCATGCGTCCTGCCGCTCCCGTTACCGTCGTCTGCAAGCGCTGTCTCAAGCTCGGATAAGCGCGACTCCATTAAAAGAAGCTCGGGGAAAGAGCGGTACATTATCTCAAGAGCAGTAGCGTCTCCCGACTCGCCCGAAAAATCCGCAAAGGCATCGTCCTGGCGGAGTATGCCCACTGTCTTTCCTTTTGATATATAAACTCGCCCCTCGTCAGCTTCAAGCTCACCGAGAAGCAATTTAAAAAGGGTTGATTTTCCGCAACCGTTAGCGCCGATGACGCCGACTCTGTCACCCTCGTCCAAGGCAAACGATACGCCCGAAAGCACGGGAGTCGTGCCAAAGGACAGAGATAGATTTTCTGTGCTTATTGCTATCATATTTTTTCCTTAAAGTCTGATTTTTACTTCAAGCGCAACGCCGAGGATTCTTGCCTCACCAGACTCAAAATCGTCAGTTGAAAGCTTAATAGGCTCGTAGTCCTCGTTTTCGGGAAGCAGAAATACCGTTTTTCGGTTTCTCGAAAATCTTTTTACAGTCGCGCACTCGCCGCCGACAAGACATGCCACAATATCTCCCTCGTTTGCGTACTGCTGCTTACGGAATAACACGAGCGAGCCGTCAACCATACCGATATTTTTCATGCTGTCGCCGCATACCTTAAGGAAAAAGTATTCGTCAACGTCGTCAACATCCGCAAACTCATATCCGAGAACGCTCTCGTTGGTTATTATGGGCGAGCCGGCGCGAATCTCTCCGATGATAGGTACCATCTTGCGTGAGCGCACCGACGCATATCCCGCAAGCTCAGAGTCGGCGTTCCCTGTCCCGAGAAGCGAGTCGAGAGTCACACCGAAAAATTCCGCTATTCTCCTCATCTTATCAGCCTTTGGAACGGAGCGTCCGTTCTTCCAATCAGTAAAGGTGGAAGCGGAAATTCCCGTAGCCTTTGATACGCGGTAAACGGACGTACCGTGCGCGCGCAGCAATTCGTCAAATCTTGTGTAGCTCATATCTGCCCTCACTTATATCAACAAATAGTTATGAAATCCGAAGCTATATCAATCATATTATAACTCAATATTATGAATTTGTCAAGCATTACACTACTTTTCTTTTAGAAAAAAGAAAAGTAGGCAAAAGAAAACCGAAAAAGCAAAAGAATATGATATATAAAATAAAGTAGAGGGAAATTATTGACAAAAGCGGTTGTGTGTGTTATACTATCCGTGTATGCAAATCTTTAATCCGATATTATTGAAAGGAAATAAATATATCATGCAGGAAAAATTCGATACAAAATATTCCTTTGTGGACAGCGAAAAGCAGATTCTGTCCTTCTGGAAGGAAAACGACTGCTTCAAAAAGCTTAAGGAAAAGAACGCAGACGGTCCTAAATACCGCTTTATAGACGGTCCTATAACCGCAAACAACCCCATGGGTATTCACCACGTTTGGGGAAGAACTCTTAAGGATACTTATATCAAGTACCACGCAATGAAGGGCTGCGATACGCACTACCGCAACGGCTTTGACTCTCAGGGCCTTTGGGTTGAGGTTGAGGTTGAAAAGGAGCTTGGCTTTAAGACAAAGCATGACATCGAGGCTTACGGTCTTGATAAGTTTACGGACAAGTGTATTGAGCGCGTAAAGAAGTTTTCCGGCGTTATTACAGACCAGTCTATACGCCTCGGTCAGTGGATGGATTGGGATAACTCCTACTACACCTATACAGACGAAAATATAACGGGCATCTGGGCGTTCCTTAAGAAATGTCACGAGGGCGGCTGGATAAAAGAGGTTTACAAGCCCATGCCCTGGTGCTCGCGCTGCGGCACCTCGCTCTCCGAGCACGAAATGACCGGCTCTTATAAGGAGATCGAGCACGAGGCTGTATTCTTCAAGCTTCCCTTACTCGGAACTAACGACTACATTCTCGTATGGACGACCACCCCTTGGACTCTTTCAGCAAACGTTGCTCTCGCGGTAAACGCAGAGATGACCTACGTAAGACTTCACGTTGAGGGCGAGGCTTATAACTACGTTACCTCTCTTAACTACTACAAGCAGAAGTTTGAGGGCAAGGACGGCGTTACCCTGCTTGACACCTTTAAGGGTGCTGACCTTGAGGGCAAAGAGTACGAGACCTGCTTCCCCGAAATGGAGGAGCAGAAGTTTACGCACAAGGTCGTTCTTTGGGACGAGGTTGACGAGGCAGAGGGCTGCGGAGTCGTTCATATTGCGCCCGGCTGCGGTGCTGAGGACTTTGCTCTCGGCGAATCCCTCGGTCTTCCCAGAATTATCCCGATAGACGAGTACGGCATATTCTACGACGGCTTCAGCTTCCTTTCCGGCGTTGACGCGCAGGAGAGCAGACAGCTCGTATTTGAGGAGCTTAAAAACAGAGGAAAGCTGTTCTACACTCACAAATATAAGCACAGCTATCCCGTATGCTGGAGATGTAAGCACGAGATCCTTTTCCGTCTCGTTAAGGAGTGGGCAATTGCCGTTGACGAGCTT
>SVQL01000068.1 GCA_015065365.1 Oscillospiraceae bacterium
ATATTGTGCTTAGAGATATACTTTGCAACGGTTCCGCCGCCGCCTCTGTCAACCTTGCCAAGCTCGCCCGTCTGCCATACCACGCCGTCCTTTTCAAGAATGGAGCGAAGCCAGCCGAGGTATTCGGCGGAAGCATCGTTGGTCGAGGACTTCCCGCCCGAACCGGTATATTTCATAAATACCGCGCCACATGCGAGCATAGGTGTGTTTTGTTTTTCAAAGGCATCTGCGAAATTCGGATCGTAAGCGCAGGAAACGTCTGATGAAAGACACTTTGAATTGTTTCTGACAACTCTTTCGTTACCGCCGAGATTTTCGGAAAGCTCCGCGATAATATCAAGCATAAGATCGCTTTGCATACCAAAAAGACTGTCACTGCCCGTTTCTTCCTTGTCGGCGAGTATGCACATAAGCGTGTGCTTGCTGTCAGTATTTTCAAGAAGTGCGGTAAGCGAGGGGTATGCGCATACCTTGTCGTCATGGGCGTAAGCGCCGATAAGCGAACGGTCGAAGCCTATATCCCTTGCCTTCATTGCGGGTACTGCGCAAAGCTCTGCGGAAAGAAAATCGTCCTCGCAGATACCGTATTTTTCGTTGAGTATTCGAAGAATATTCTGCTTTACGGAGTTGTCCTCACCATAAGGCATACTGCCAAGGAGAATGTTGAGCTGCTCGCCCAAAATAAGCTCACTGACCTTTTTTTGAGCATCACGGTCAAGGTGGGGAAGTAGGTCGTTAATATAAAATTGTGGATCGCCCTCGTTCTCTCCGACACATACGTCAACCGTAGTGCCGTCAGCAAGAGCAATAACTCCGTGAAGCGCCAAGGGAAGAGCCAACCATTGGTATTTGCGAATACCGCCATAGTAGTGAGTCTTAAAGAACGCCATTCCGCCGTCCTCGTAAAGAGGACAGGGCTTGAGATCAATTCTCGGCGAATCAATATGAGATGCAACGATGCGAATTCCGTTGTTTATAGGCTCTGTGCCTACGGAAATAGCAAAAAGATTTTTGCCGTGATTGTTGTAGTAAAGCTTGTCACCTGCCGAGATTTTATCGCCGAGCTTGTACTCTCGGTAGCCTTTCGATTCAATAAGAGCGATAGAGGTCTTTACCGCCTCACGCTCGGTTTTGCTGTTGTTAAGATATTTCTTATAATTCTCTGCGTACTCAAATGCGGCTTTGGTAACGTCCTCACCTGCCTTTTGGTAAACAGTCTGCTTTTTGTATTCGAGTCTTTCGTTATTGTTCATACTCTTTGATCTCCTCAATACTCGTGTAATATAGATTTCTGTATATTTCAGTTTGCTTGTTTACCTTTTCAAGATAATTTCTGGTTTCCTTGAACGGTATGTACGTAAGATTTCCCTTGCCGTCGGAATATTCGGGGTTGGATAGCCATTTTGTTACGTTGCCGGGCCCGGCATTATACGCGCAAAGAGCATTGTCCCAGTTGTTATCAAATTGCTTATGCATAAGGCTAAGATAATAAGTACCGTATCTTATGCTTATTTCAGGAACAAAAAGGTCTTCCTCGGAAAGATGTTCACCGAGGTGCGCGTCCGACGTAAGCTCAAGAAAGGTAGACGGCATCATCTGCATAAGTCCACGCGCACCGACACTTGATTCCGCATGGGGGTCAAAGTTGCTTTCTACCTTGATGACTGCCAAAATCAAAGGCTCGGGTACGTTGTATTCATAAGCATACTGCTGAACGTAATTCAGATAATTGTCGGGATGTATAAAACGCTGAAATGCGCCCCAAAGGAGATTTACGGCAACGCCAAATAAAATTGAAGCTACAATTATAATGGCGATTATTGCAATTCTCGTAAAACGTCGCATGGAATTCTCCTTTAAATCAATTTGTTAAGTATTTTTTCGCAGCTTTCTCTATCTTCAGAATAAAGTCGGACTCCGTAGAGTCGTTATATACGACCTCGTCGGAATGAAGTCTATAAAAATCGTCGTTCTTTTGCGCGAGAACTCTTTCCTCGGATTTTTCTAAAGATATACTATCTCGTATGGAAATTCGCTTAATGCGCTCGTTCTTGGGAGCTATAACAGAAATTACCGTATCACATTCATTGTGGAATCCTGATTCGATAAGCGTGGGCGCATCTATTACCAAATGACTATTTCCGCTGTTTTTTAATAGTGTAATTTGTCGTCTGATCTCGTCGAGAACAATATGAAGGACGGTCTCATTAAGAAGGGTTAGCTTATTTTCGTCGTTAAAGACTATCTCCCCGAGTCTTTGGCGATTTAGTGTCCCATCGCTTTCAAAAACTGTATCTCCGAAATTTTCTCTTATAGCATCAAGGCAAGCAGAAGGGGGAACAAGCATGGAATGATATAGCTCGTCTGCATTTATAGTAGGTACCCCAAGTTTCGAAAAATATTGGGTAAGTAAGGTTTTTCCCGAGCCGGTAGGACCCGTGATGCCGATTATCTTCATGCTTTCTCCTTCCTGTTTTTCTTTAAATTTTTATCTCTCTCCGTTCCTTGTCAGAGCGATACGCCGCTTCCATTACGGCTTGAACGTGCGCCGCATCCGAAAAATCCGGTGAGTGAGGTATTCCTGTGCTGACTGACGATAAAAATTCGTACATGCTTCCTACGTGTCCGCGGAGCCAAGACGAGGGGCTCTTGGGGGCAGGGAAAAGCCCTCCGGGAGTAGGGTATCTGCCAACACATTCAATAGCCGTGTATCCTGCGTTCCCACCGAGCGCGCCCGAGCGGCTCGTGCCGTCGTAAAAATACAGGAAATTCGGCTGCATCATGTTGAATTTTATCGAGCCCTTTTCACCGTATATGCATAAGTTAAGGTCGTCGTTAGAGCCAACTGCAAGCTTGCTGACGCTGACAGTTCCCATAGCGCCGCACTTGAGCGTTGCCGTAAGATAAAATGCCTCGTCAGCATTAGTCTGCCACTCACTTCCGTCAGCACCCGCGCGGGTTTTGAAGGCTATTTGAGAGCATCCGTTTACGGATTCAAATTCTCCGCAAAGGAAATACACAAGGTCCAAAACGTGTGAGCCGAGATCAAAAAGGACACCGCCACCGCATATATTTCGATCTTGCTTCCAGCCGGCAGGGCGTTTTATATCGGTACAGCTGTTGTGGAGATACTCTGCTGAAAACGAAAGTATACGTCCGAGCTTACCGTCATCTATAATCTGCTTTGCGCGCAAAAACGGCGCAAGGAAGCGATTGTTGAATACGACGTTACAGATAAGCCCGCTGTCCTTTGCAAGACGTGCAATTTCATTAGCCTCGTCGGAAGTAACGCATAAGGGCTTTTCACAGTAAACGTGCTTTTTTGCCGCAATAGCCTTTTTCAGCGTTTCATAGTGATATATATTCGGAGTGCAAATATCTATAACGTCAATATTTGGGTCGTTTATGAGCACGTCCTCGTCAGTAGTAGCAACCGAAAATCCGTATTCGCGCGCAACAGCGGCGCTCTTTTTTTCGGTAGTCGTACAAACACCGTAAATTTTTGCATCAAAATCAAGCGGGGAATAATAATATTTAAGATTGTCAACGCAATAGGCATGAACCTTTCCCATAGAGCCAAAGCCTATAAGACCTATATTAAGTTTTTTCATGCAAAACCCTCCCCTCGGAAGCATACAACTATACATTATAATATTATACCTCATTTGCCTTATTTTTTCAATAGATTTAATAATTATTTTACTTACCCGTTGAAAAAAACTTCAAAACGTAGTATAATGTAGTATGTAAGAATATTTGGAGGTAATGTATGCGTTACGATTTTTTGCTTTTTGATGCCGACGGAACACTTCTTGATTTTCTCAAAAGCGAGCACGAGGCTCTTTGCGATGTACTTAAAATTAACGGAATACAGCCAACCGATGACAAGGTAAAGTTATATAGCGGTATAAACGATTCTCTTTGGAAGCTTCTTGAACGGGGAGAAATAGAGAAAAAGACACTTCTTGTGCGCAGATTTGAATTGCTGCTTGAAGCCTTGGGAGAGAATGCAGATGCCAGGAAGATGTCTGTGGATTATGCAAGCAAGCTTTCGGAAAAGGGATATTTGCTTGAGGGTGCCGAGCAAATGTGTCAGGCGCTCTATGGCAAGGCGAGAATGTTTATAGTTACAAACGGCCTTGAGATGGTTCAGCGCGGCAGATATGCGCGCTGCGGAATAGACAGATATTTTGAAAAGATATTTATTTCCGATAAGATAGGATTTCAAAAGCCCTCGGTGCATTTTTTTGAAAGCGTTGCCGCTTCTGTGGAAGGCTTTGAAAAAAGCCGCGCGCTTATAATCGGAGATTCATTGACCTCTGACATGAGAGGCGGCTTGAATTTTGGGATAGATACCTGCTGGTATAATCCCGACGGTAAACAATGTCCGAGTGATATGAAGCTTACGCATATCTCGAATACGTTTGAGGACGTCGTTCAGTTTATTCTCGGCGAGGACAGTATATGATTTCAGTGGCGCTTTTAGGTGAGCTTAAAAAGCATAAAATTGAATATATACAGGATTTTGACGTAAAAAACAGTACCTCGTTTCGTATTGGCGGTGCTTGTGAGCTTGCATTATTCCCGAAAAGCGCTGAAGAAATAGCACTGTGTGTTTCGATTTTGGACAGTGCAGAGAAGCGGCTTTGCGTTATAGGAAATGCATCAAACACGCTTTTTTCTGATAAAAAGCTTGATATGTGCGTTGTGTTTAGCGGAGGGGCAAGCCGAAGTACGATTGAAGGAACGAGAATAATTGCAGAGTCGGGAGCAAGCCTTGTAAGACTTGCGTCTGCCGCGTGCGAGGCGGAGCTTACAGGACTTGAATTTGCGTGCGGAATTCCGGCAAGCGTTGGCGGTGCGGTGTTTATGAACGCAGGCGCGTACGGTAGTGCCATGGAAAACATAGTTATAAAAAGCCGCGCATACGACAGGAAAAGCGGCTCTGTTATAACGGTAGAGTCGCATGAATTCGGATATAGAGAGAGCATATATAAAAGAGACAGAGCGCTTGTTTGCCTTGAAGCTCTTATGGAGCTTGAGGCGGGTGATAGCGATGCGGTGCGCGAGAAAATGCGCGGACTGCTTGAAAATCGCCGTCAAAAGCAACCTTTGCAATATCCAAGTGCCGGAAGTTACTTTAAACGTCCCGAGGGAGACTTTGCCGGGCGTCTTATTGAAGCTTGCGGATTAAAGGGAGCACGTGTCGGAGGTGCTATGGTGTCCGAGAAGCACGCGGGATTTATAATCAATGCAGACAAAGCCACTTTTGCGGACGTTATGATGCTTGAGTCGCTTGTTGTGGAAACAGTTATGAAACAAACGGGTATCGAGCTTGAGCGAGAGATAGAGGTGATAGAGTGATGAATACTTCGAAGTCTCTTACAGAATCGGTTGTAAATGAGCTTTACGAGCTACAGTTACATAAAAGCTGCTGTCAGAAAGCATATCTTTGCGGATTGCTTTACGGATGTAAGTCTACGGGAAAAGGTAGAGAAATGATCGCATCTTTTTACCGTTACGAGGATGCCGAGCACGCAAAAAGAATAATCGACGCGCATTTTTCTTCGGGCTATCCGTGCCGCATAGATAAAAAATCGCGCGGCGGACATTCTGCGTATGAGCTTTGCTTTGATTCTCGCGCAATAAACTCGGTTTTTAGTGCTATTGATAAGAGCGAGGACGGAAAGCTATTTTCTTGGATTGGTTTTAGATGCGCCGAATGTAAGCATCAGTTTTACAGGGGATTGTTTATTTCGTCCGCTACCTTAAGTAAACCGAAAGCAGGATATCATCTTGAATTTTCCGTTATAAACGAAAACAGAGCAAACGCTCTTGCCGAGCTGCTTGAAAACGACGTTGCGAAAGCAGGGCGTGTAACACGTTCTACAAAAATCGGACTTTATTATAAGAGTAATACTAAAATTGCTGATCTTCTGTACTTCATTGGAGCTACCCGCGCAAGCTTTGAACTCAGAAACGTCAGTATTGAGCGCGATATAAGAAATTATGAGAACCGTGCTACTAATTGTGTAACGCGTAACATATCAAGGTCGGTAGATGCCACAAGACGGCAGATTGAGGCAATAGAATATCTGTTGACAAATGAAAAGCTCCATCTTTTGGGAGCAGACCTTGAATATACGGCACGTCTGCGTCTTGAAAACGACTCGGCATCAATGTCAGAGCTTGCTATGCTGCACGAGCCGCCAATTTCAAAATCGGGACTCAATTCAAGACTATCGAGAATACTCGCGGCGTCAGAGGAAATTAAAGAAAAGTCGGATTTATAGTTTAATAAACAAAAAGCCTTGCAGGAAAATCCTGCAAGGCTTTTATGCTTTTTACTTAGAGTAATTTTTAAATTACTTGTTGGAAATTGCAGCCTGCGCAGCAGCCAAACGTGCAATCGGAACACGGAAGGGAGAGCAGGAAACGTAGTCAAGTCCGATCTTGTGGCAGAACTCAACAGACGTGGGGTCACCGCCGTGCTCACCGCAGATACCTACGTGGAGCTTGGGGTTAACGGGTCTACCAAGAGTTACAGCCATGTTCATGAGCTTACCAACACCGGTCTGGTCGAGCTTAGCGAAAGGATCGTTCTCGAAGATCTTAGCATCGTAGTAAGCGTTGAGGAACTTACCTGCGTCGTCACGGGAGAAGCCGTAAGTCATCTGCGTAAGGTCGTTAGTACCGAAGCAGAAGAAGTCAGCGTTAGCAGCAATGTCGTCAGCGGTGAGGCATGCTCTGGGAATTTCTATCATAGTACCAACCTCGTACTTGAGAGAAACGCCTGCAGCAGCGATCTCAGCGTCAGCGGTTGCAACAACTACGCTCTTAACGTACTTAAGCTCCTTAACGTCACCAACGAGAGGAATCATGATCTCAGGAACTACGTTCCAGTCAGCATGCTTCTTCTGAACGTTGATAGCAGCGCGGATAACAGCGCTTGTCTGCATCTTTGCAATCTCGGGGTAGGTTACAGCGAGACGGCATCCACGGTGACCCATCATGGGGTTGAACTCGTGGAGAGAAGAAATGATAGCCTTGATATCATCAACAGACTTGTTCTGTGCCTTTGCAAGGAGAGCGATGTCTTCCTCGGTGGTAGGAACGAACTCGTGGAGAGGCGGGTCAAGGAATCTGATACAAACGGGAGTTCCTTCAAGAGCCTCGTAGAGAGCCTCGAAGTCGGACTGCTGGTAGGGAAGGATCTTTGCAAGAGCAACTTCTCTTTCCTCAGCGGTGTCAGAGCAGATCATCTCTCTGAATGCTGCAATTCTGTCAGCCTCAAAGAACATGTGCTCGGTACGGCAAAGACCGATACCCTCAGCGCCGAGCTCACGAGCCTTTTTAGCGTCAGCAGGAGTATCAGCGTTGGTTCTAACCTTAAGGGTTCTGTACTTATCAGCCCAGCCCATGATGGTTCCGAAGTTACCGGAGATCTCAGCGTCAACGGTAGGAATGATACCGTCGTAGATGTTACCGGTAGAACCGTCAATAGAAATGAAGTCGCCTTCAACGAAGGTCTTGCCTGCGAGAGTGAACTTCTTGTTTTCCTCGTCCATGTTGATATCGCCACAGCCGGAAACGCAGCACTTACCCATACCACGAGCAACAACTGCTGCGTGAGAGGTCATACCGCCGCGAACGGTAAGGATACCCTGAGCTGCCTTCATACCCGTGATGTCCTCGGGAGAGGTCTCAAGTCTAACGAGAATTACCTTCTTGCCTGCATTGTTCCAAGCATCAGCATCCTCAGCAGAGAATACTACCTGTCCGCAAGCCGCACCGGGAGATGCGCCAAGTCCTCTGCCCATAGGAGTAGCAGCCTTGAGAGCCTTTACGTCGAACTGGGGATGGAGAAGGGTGTCAAGGTTTCTGGGGTCTATCATAAGAACAGCTTCCTGCTCGGTCTTGTGTCCCTCAGCAACGAGGTCAACAGCGATCTGGAGAGCAGCCTGAGCGGTTCTCTTACCGTTACGGGTCTGGAGCATGTAGAGCTTCTTGTTCTCAACAGTGAACTCCATATCCTGCATATCGTGGTAGTGGTTCTCGAGGATCTGGCATACGTTCTGGAACTGAGCAAATGCCTCGGGGAACTTTTCAGCCATCTGAGCGATAGGCATAGGCGTACGAACACCTGCAACAACGTCCTCACCCTGTGCGTTTACAAGGAATTCACCCATGAGCTTCTTCTCGCCGGTAGCGGGGTCACGGGTAAATGCAACACCGGTTCCGCAATCGTCACCCATGTTACCGAAAGCCATTGCCTGTACGTTTACAGCGGTACCCCAGCTGTAGGGGATATCGTTGTCACGGCGGTATACGTTAGCGCGGGGGTTGTCCCAGCTGCGGAATACTGCCTTAACTGCTCCGAGGAGCTGTTCCTTAGGATCGGTGGGGAAGTCCTGACCGATCTTGGACTTGTACTCAGCCTTGAACTGGTTAGCAAGCTCCTTAAGGTCGTCAGCGGTAAGATCAACGTCGAATGTAACGCCCTTTTCTTCCTTCATCTTGTCGATGAGCTGCTCGAAATACTTCTTACCAACTTCCATAACTACGTCAGAGTACATCTGAATGAATCTTCTGTAGCAGTCGTAAGCCCAACGAGCATTTCCGGACTTCTTAGCCATTACTTCAACAACCTCTTCGTTAAGACCGAGGTTAAGAATGGTGTCCATCATACCGGGCATGGATGCACGAGCACCGGAACGAACCGAAACGAGAAGGGGATTCTCGAGGTCGCCGAACTTTTTGCCGGTTACACCCTCCATTTTTTCAATGTACTGCATGATTTCAGCCATGATCTCATCATTGATCTGACGGCCGTCCTCATAGTACTGTGTGCAGGCTTCGGTAGAAATAGTGAAGCCCTGGGGAACAGGAAGACCGATGTTGGTCATCTCTGCGAGGTTTGCGCCCTTACCGCCAAGGATCTCACGCATGTTAGCGTTACCCTCGGAGAAGAGATAGCAATACTTCTTTGCCATAGGAAAATACCTCCGTTTGATAAAAAATTTTGACATCTTTAACGTTGCCAAGCCAAAGTTGACTCTGCAACCATAATATTATAACATATTTTACCTTTTATTGCTACAGTCTTTTCAAAATTCACCGCTCAAAAACTGTAAACTTTTTATGAACAGGAACGGTTTTGATTGATTTTTTGACAGCATTGTAATATAATTATAAATTGGAATAGAAGTATAAACGGCAGGTTAATGAAAAATGGCAAACATATTTGATTTGTTTAAGCAAATATCCTCGACGGACAGCGCACGGACCGCGCCCGTAAAATTTATTGTGGCGGGGCTTGGCAATCCGGGAAAGGAATATGAAAATACAAGGCATAACGCAGGATTTCTTGCAATAGACCACGTTGCGGCAAGCAAGGGCACGAAAATTGACCGCGCAAAATTTGGGGCTCTTACCGCAGTTGTGGAGATCGGCGGTGTAGGTGTGCTTCTCATGAAGCCACAGACCTATATGAATAATTCAGGAAGCGCAGTGAGTGAAGCGGCAAGGTTTTATAAGGTTGCCGCAGAGAATATAATTGTCATATCCGACGACGTCAATCTTGACGTTGGCAGACTCCGTGTTCGAAAAAGCGGAAGTGCGGGGGGACAAAAGGGACTTAACGATATAATCGAGGCTATGGGAACTGAAGCCATACCGCGCATACGTGTGGGCGTTGGCAAAAAGCCGCATCCCGACTACGATATTAAGGATTGGGTGCTCTCAAATTTCTCAACTGCCGAAATGAAGTCACTCTCTGAAAACTTCGGTCGTGTTCTTACGGGAATTGAGAAGATTATCTCTGGTGATATTGACGGCGCTATGCAGATATGTAACGGTAAATAATAGCTTGCTTTGATTTTATAAATATAAAGGAAACACAGCATGAGTATAGTAACCGATTCAATAAGGTCGGATAGCCAATATAAGCAGCTTTTGGCGGCGCTTGGAGATTCCAAGGCGGCTAACCGTCCGTTACCACTTGCGGTAACGGGGCTGTGTGAGGGCGCAACGGATGCGTGCTATGCGGCGCTTCTTAAGGATATTAAGTCGCGCGACAAGAGAACGGCGCTTCTCGTATGCTCCGATGAAAAGGAGTGTACGCGTCTGCGTTCGTTTTTGTCACAGCTTGGGCTAAATGTTGCCTTTTATATGGGTAGAGACCTTACGTTTTATAATATTACCGCCTCCCATGAGTACGAGCATGAGAGGCTACGTGTGTTGTCGGGACTTCTTGACGGTAGCTTTGATGCAGTTGTAACCACTCCCGATGCGGCACTCGGATATACCGTGCCGTCCGATAAGCTGATAAATTCCATGACGGTTATTGATTTTGATAAAACCACGATAGAAACCGAAAGCTTTGTAAGACGTCTTCAGTCTGTCGGTTACGTTCGTGCAGAGCTTGTAGACGCGCCCGGACAGTTTGCGGTAAGAGGCGGAATTATAGACGTATATCCCGCGTCAGCGCGCTATCACGATATGGATGAAAACGTGATAACCGATTCAAAGCCCTTCCGTATAGAGCTTTTCGGTGATGAGATTGACCGAATGGAGCTTTTTGATGCCGAAACACAGAGAATGACCGTAGCGCTTGAAAGAGTAGAGTTTTCTCCCGCGCGCGAGCTACTCATAGACGCTGATAAAAAGCAGGAAATACACAAGGCGATTTCTTCAAGAATAGATAAGAGCCGTGACGAGCGTGCAATCGCAGAGATGCGAACGGAGCTTTTGGCGCTCGAAAATGATGCGGAGCTCAATTTTATAGATAAGTACATCACGCTTATATATCCCGAAAAGTCGTGCTTGCTCGACTATTTTTCGAGGCAGAGTACAGTGCTTGTCAAGGGTATTTCTGCCATAAATGACAGGATAAAAGCGTCGGAGTGGCATTTAAATCAAACTGCTGAGGAGCTGCTTGAGGGCGGAACTATTGCATCAAAATACGTTGATTATTCCCACAGACAAACTTATTTTGAAAGCTTTCTCGATATCTCTACTGCCGTTTTCTTCGAGTCGCTCGGTCAAGGACTCTCGGGCAAGCGGCTTGGCGGAATGTTTAATTTTCGTACCAAGCACATGGTTTCTTACTGTGAAAACCTCGATCTCCTGTGCGAGGATATAGATGCCTACGGTAAGACGGGATATAAGGTAATCG
>SVQL01000069.1 GCA_015065365.1 Oscillospiraceae bacterium
ATAAGCGACTGTCCCTCTCCCGAAATACCGCCACCCAAAGAAATAACCTCGGGCTGGAAAATATTTATAATGGTAGCAATGCCTGATGCGAGGTACTTGATATACTTATCGTAAACCTCCTTCGCCGCCTCGTCGCCTGCGCGCATAGCGTCACATGCGGTGCGTCCGGAAACCTTATGCGCATCTGCCATAACGGTATGTCTGCCCGTAGCGCGACACTCCTCTATCTTCTCCTTGGTCATGCGAATAAGCGCGGTTGCCGACGAATATGCCTCCCAGCAGCCATGTCTTCCGCAGGAGCAGGGCGCTCCGTCAACCTCTATAACGATATGTCCGAGCTCTCCGCCCGCATAGTTAAAACCGGAATAAACCTTGTTGTCGATAATTATTCCGCCGCCGACACCTGTGCCGAGCGTGATCATAACGCTGTTTTTCGTTCCCTTTGCCGCGCCTGCGCAAGCCTCGCCCCAAGCCGCCGCGTTCGCGTCGTTCTCTATTTTTACGGGAATATCCGCGTCAAGTGCCTTTTTGAGCATATCGGCTATGGGGAATTTGTGGAAGGGCAGATTGTTTGCGTACTCAACGACACCGGTATCGTGATTAGCAATACCCGGAGTAGCAATACCAATGCTTACAACGTCGCCAAGAGCCACTCCGGTCTCCTCGCAGATTCTACGGCAAAGAGCGGCAATATCCGCAACTATCTCCTCACCGGGACGGGTAGCACCCGTTGGAGTGCTTATCTTCTTTACAAGCTCAAGCTTCTCATTTACCATACCAACGGCAATATTAGTTCCGCCAAGATCAACACCTATTCTGTACATAACGTTTCTCCAATCAAAAAATCTGTTGTTTTTTTACCAAAACTATTATATTAAAAATTTCACTTTCTGTCAAGAGTTTTTTGCATACCGTGCTCGCAATTTTCGCGCAACGGACATTTCGTGCACATTGGCGAACGAGCCATGCAAACGTCGCGTCCAAACTGAACTATTCGGTGGCAAAAATCCGACTGACTTTGAGGCTCTACAAGCGCGGACATTATCTTCTCAACCTTATGCGCGTCCTTCAGAGTCTCTGGATACATTCCAAGCCTGCCGCAGATGCGTATACAGTGCGTATCCGCAACTATCGCGGGCATTTTATAAATATCTCCAAGAAGCAGATTGGCTATTTTTCTTCCCACACCGGGGAGTGATAGCAGGTCGTCCATATTATCCGGCAACACACCGCCGAAGCGCTCCCGCAGAATAATACACTCATCCTTTATGTTTTCCGATTTCTTCTGCCACAATCCGCACGGACGGATTATTCTCGCAATTTCCTCAAGAGGCGCGTCAGCCAATTCGTCAAGCGTTGGAAATTTCTCGAAAAGAACTCGGCAAACCTCGTTTACTCTTGCGTCGGTACACTGCGCAGACAGGCGCGCCATCACCATAAGCCGCCACGGCTCGCCGCCGTACTCAAGAGCGCAGGACGCATCGGGATATATCTCCTCAAGCGCCGACACGATTTTTTTCATACGGCGGCGTTTTTGCGCGTCCGTCATTTTTTTGCGTCCTTACTTGCGGTGAAATAAGTACCGATATGACCGCCGTCAAGAAGTGTATAAAGAATTTCGGGATCGTGTCCGTTGAGAATAAACATAGGTATTCCCTGCTCGGTAACCATTCGCGCGGCATTCAGCTTTGCAATCATTCCGCCCGTTCCGCGGCTCGTACCCGCATCGCCCGCTATCGCGTAGACGGCATCGTCAAGGCACTCGACTCGCTCAATAAGCTTGGCATCGGGATTAGTACGGGGGTCGGAGTCGTAAAGACCGTCAACGTCCGAAAGATTTATAAGAACGTCAGCGTTTACAAGCTCCGCAACGTATGCGGAAAGAATATCGTTTCCGCCGAATTTTGTAAGCTCGTCGGTAGATACCGAGTCGTTTTCATTGACAACGGGAATACAGTTCATTTCAAGCAAACGTCTGAAGGTATTCTCTGCCGCCGAACGGCGCTCGGGATTTGAAATAACCTCTTTAGTCATAAGTATTTGCGCCACTGTGTGACCGTAGTCGGAGAAAAACCTGTCGTAAATCTTCATAAGCTCGCTCTGACCTATTGCCGCCATAGCCTGCTTTTCCTCCGGATTTGACGGAATATGACCAAAGCCGATCTTCGCCACGCCCGCGCTTACAGCGCCCGACGACACGAGCACGACCTGCATACCCCAGTTTTTCATATCCGAAAGCACCTTAACAAGCTTTTCTATTCTACGCAGATTAAGGTGTCCCGTATTATGCGTAAGCGTTGACGTTCCAACCTTTACTACTATTCTCTTGCTATCTCTGAAATATCCCATTTTGTAACCTCTTTAAGTGATATTTTTTTACGTTTTACTTTAAACTACATTATACAACATTTTACAGTTTTTTTCAAGAGGTAGATAGCAAAAACCTTCACAACGTCAAAAATACGCATTTTGATTTCTTTTTTAACATACAAAACCATTTTTGGTGCCAAAAAACTAATTTTGTATATAATTTTTAATGAAAAAATTCGAAAAGTCTATTTACTTATTTGCATTTTTGTGTTATTATATTAGGTGGAATAAAATTTTTTAATAAAATGGAGGAATAATTCATGGCTATTCAAAGAAAAAAGATGTCCATGGACGGTAACACCGCTGCCGCGCACGTATCGTACGCGTTCACCGAGGTTGCCGCTATTTACCCTATCACACCTTCATCCGTAATGGCTGAACTCACCGATGCTTGGTCCGCAACCGGACTTAAGAACATCATGGGCGAAAACGTTAAGGTTATGGAGATGCAGTCCGAGGCAGGAGCTGCAGGTACCGTTCACGGTTCTCTCGCAGCTGGCGCTCTCACCACTACGTACACGGCTTCTCAGGGACTTCTGTTGATGATCCCCAACATGTACAAGATCGCCGGCGAGCTTCTTCCCTGCGTTATCCACGTATCCGCACGCTGCGTTGCTTCTCACGCGCTCAACATCTTCGGAGATCACTCCGACGTTTACGCTTGCCGCCAGACCGGATTTGCTATGATCGCAGGCTCTAACCCTCAGGAGGTTATGGACCTTGGCGCAGTAGCTCACCTTTCTACCATCAAGGGTCGCGTTCCCTTTGTAAACTTCTTCGACGGCTTCCGTACCTCTCACGAGATCCAGAAGATCGAGGTTTGGGATTACGACGATCTTAAGGAAATGGTTGACATGGACGCTATCGCCGCGTTCCGCGCTCGCGCAATCAACCCCGAGCACCCCGTGCTCCGCGGCTCTGCTGAAAACGGAGATATCTTCTTCCAGCACAGAGAGTCCTGCAACCCCTACTACGATGCACTTCCCTCAATCGTTGAGGATTACATGAATAAGGTAAACGAGAAGATCGGTACCGACTACAAGCTCTTCAACTACTACGGTGCACCCGATGCTGAAAGAGTTATCGTGGCTATGGGCTCTATCTGCGACGTTGCAGAAGAGGTTATCGACTATATGCTCGCAAATGGCGAGAAGGTTGGTCTTATCAAGGTTCGCCTTTACAGACCCTTCGTTCCCGCAAAGCTTCTTGAGGTTCTTCCCAAGACTGCGAAGAAGATCGCTGTTCTTGACAGAACTAAGGAGCCCGGCTCTCTCGGTGAGCCTCTTTACCTTGACGTTGTTACCGCTCTCGCTACCAACGGCGTATCTGCAAAGGTAGTCGGCGGACGCTACGGTCTCGGTTCTAAGGATACTCCTCCTTCTTCCATCTTCGCAGTATACGAGAACCTCAATGCTGACGAGCCGAAGAACGGATTTACCATCGGTATCGTTGACGACGTTACCGGACACTCCCTTGAGGAAAAGCCCGCTCCCGATACTGCCGCAGAGGGAACTATCTCCTGCAAGTTCTGGGGTCTTGGCGGTGACGGAACCGTTGGAGCTAACAAGAACTCCATCAAGATCATCGGTGACCATACCGATAAGTTCATTCAGGCATACTTCCAGTATGACTCCAAGAAGACCGGCGGTGTAACCATTTCTCACCTCCGCTTCGGTGACAAGGCTATCAAGTCTCCCTACTACATCACAAAGGCTGACTTCGTTGCTTGCCACAATCCCTCTTACATCACCAAGGGATATAAGATCGTTAACGACGTTAAGCCCGGCGGTACCTTCCTTCTCAACTGCCAGTGGACGGCAGACGAGCTTGACGCACAGCTTCCCGCTGACGTTAAGTCTTACATCGCAAATAACAACGTAAAGTTCTACACCGTAAACGCTATCGACAAGGCGCGTGAGATCGGTATGGGCAAGAGAACCAACACAATTCTCCAGTCCGCATTCTTCGCGCTTGCAAACATCATGCCTATCGCCGAGGCTGTTGAATACATGAAGTACATGGCTAAGAAGTCCTACCTCAAGAAGGGCGAGGCAGTAGTTGAGCTCAACTACAAGGCAATCGACGCGGGCGTTGACGCTCTCGTTGAGATCAAGGTTCCCGCAGAGTGGGCAAACGCAGGCGAGGCTTGCGATAAGCCTGCCGCTACCGGTGAGCGCGAGGAGCTTGTAAGCTTCGTAAACAACATCGTTACTCCCGTTTCCCTTATGAACGGCGATAAGCTTCCCGTTTCTGCATTCAAGGGCATGGAAGACGGTACGTTCCCTCAGGGCTCTGCCGCATACGAAAAGAGAGGCGTTGCAGTTGACGTTCCCGTTTGGATTCCCGAGAACTGCGTACAGTGTAACAACTGCGCGTTCGTTTGTCCTCACGCTGCAATCCGTCCCTTCGCAATGACCGAGGAAGAGGCTGCGAATGCTCCCGCTTCCACTAAGTTCACCGCGAAGCCCGTTATTAAGACCAACTACAAGTTCACCATGGCTATCTCTCCCCTTGACTGTATGGGCTGTACCCTCTGCGTAAAGGCTTGTCCCGTTACCGCAAAGGCACTCAAGGACGGCAAGCCCGAAAAGGCAGCTATGGCTATGGTATCTCAGGCAAGCCAGCTCAACCAGCAGGCAGCGTTCGACTACGCAGTAGCAAACGTTTCCGAGAAGAAGGAGCTTATTGCAAATACCGTTAAGGGAAGCCAGTTCAAGCAGCCTCTGCTTGAGTTCTCCGGCTCCTGCGCAGGATGTGCTGAAACCTCTTACGCAAGACTTATCACTCAGCTCTTCGGTGAGAGAATGTACATCTCCAACGCAACCGGATGCTCCTCTATCTGGGGTGGCTCCGCTCCCGCAACTCCTTACACCGTAAACCGTGAATCCGGCAAGGGTCCCGCTTGGGCTAACTCCCTCTTCGAGGACAACGCAGAACACGGTCTCGGTATGGCTCTCGGTCAGAAGACCATTCGTGAAAAGCTCATCGGTAAGGTAGCTGAAATGGCTGCTTCCGACAAGGCTTCCGCTGAATTTAAGGCTGCTGCCGAGGCATATCTCGCAACTAAGGACGACGGTAAGGCAAACGCTGACGCTACCGACGCTCTCGTAGCAGAGCTTGAAAAAGCAGCTGCTGCAGGATGCCCCACAGCTCCCGCAATTCTCGCTGAAAAGGACTACCTCGCTAAGAAATCCGTATGGATCTTCGGTGGTGACGGCTGGGCATACGATATCGGTTTCGGCGGTCTTGACCACGTACTTGCATCGGGCGAGGACGTAAACGTTATGGTATTCGATACCGAGGTTTACTCCAACACCGGTGGACAGGCGTCCAAGGCTTCTCAGATCGGTCAGGTTGCACAGTTCGCTGCAGCAGGTAAGGCAATCGGCAAGAAGGATCTCGCGCAGATCGCTATGTCCTACGGCTACGTTTACGTTGCACAGGTTTCCATGGGCGCAGATATGAATCAGCTCCTCAAGGCTCTTACCGAGGCTGAGGCTTACAACGGTCCTTCTCTTATCATCGGTTACGCTCCTTGTGAGATGCACGGTGTTAAGGGCGGAATGCAGAACTGCCAGATCGAAATGAAGAAGGCAGTTGAGGCAGGCTACTGGCAGATGTTCCGCTTCAATCCTGCGGCAGAAACCAACAAGCTTACCATTGATTCCAAGGCACCTACCGCAAACTACGTAGACTTCATCAAGTCCGAGACTCGTTACGCACGTCTCGTTCAGTCCTTCCCTGAAAAGGCAGAGACTCTCTTTGCTAAGGGTGAGGAGAACGCAAAGGCTAAGTACGACAGACTTCAGAAGCTTGCTGACCTTTACGGAAATAAAGAGTAATTAAAGCTCAAACGGGGTTGTCGCTCGCGACAACCCCGTTATTACGTTATATATAAAAAGTCATTTTTCAACCGAAAAGTAAGACTCCAGCTCCTCACACCACGAAAGTCTTATGGCAACCTTCTCTCCGCACTCGTCCGCGAGAATATAAATACATTTTTCGTCGAACAGATCCGCGCAATAGTTGTATTTCTTGTACTTTCCTCCCTTAATAAGAGCTTTTACCGAGTCCTCTTTGACCTTATCTCCAGGTTCTATTACGAACGTCCTTTCAATATTTGAAACGGAAATTCGGCAAACGGTCGTTTTTTTCTTGTTTTGCAGCTCGGTTACCGTAAAATCGTTACCGCCGTCTGTTGATACGATGGCATATATAAAGTTCTTCATCACATAGCGTGAAACAAGAAAAATGCTAACTCCAAACATACCGGTTGCAAGAAGCTGAAAAATCCACTTCCCCATGATTTCATCAAAAACATACGTAACGAGAAGCATCACCGCTCCGCCTAACAGCAAAACGCCCGATATCGTGCCCAACCTTTTATTGTTTTTGGGCGGTATAAATTCAAATAAATTCATTTTTTCGTCACTCCTTCTTACCAAATCGGGTAAAATAGACTTGAAAATATCACAAAAACATGCTATAATAATCTGTGTAACTGTGTTTAACTATATTATAATAAATCGGAGTAAAAATGTCAACAGTTTTTAAAATACTTAAAAGAGTCGGCATCGCCTTGGTTTCTCTTTTTATTGCTGCCGTTATATGCCTTCTTGCATGGAGAATACTTGCGGCGGGCGACCCGTCGTCTATGAATCCTCTCGTACCGAACGACAGGCTTGCAGATGCATACGCTGAATCCGGCAATTCCCTTTACATGTACCGTCAGGAGCAAAGAAGCATAACCAGCGGCGAGACCAATTACGGCTACTTTTCAATAACCGAATACGCAATAATTCCCGATGCCAATCAGGTGCAAACGGTAATACGCTACAATAACAGTACGCTTAAATACACCGCCGCAGATCTCGGACTTTCTGAAATACCCCCTCGCGAGGCTGAAAACTACGACTTCACCCTGCTTGTCGCAATAGACCTGACTCCCGAAAACAAGGACGATAACCTCGGTAATGATCCCGAAAGCGTTAAGTTCGTCCGTTGCCACGGCACGATCGGAGCCTCTGACCAAAAGAATATGTATAATTTCCGACGCATGGTGTTCCAGCTCGATGATGCGGGCATTGACATAAAGGAGCTTAAGGAATCGGGACTTCTTCTCGCTATGTACGTCGATTTCTATTATATAGGTAACGTAAATTACGACGAGCCCCCAATGGCTACCCTCTGCCTTTACGACTATATCTCTGAGGATATTACGGTAAAGCTTGACGGTAAGGACAAAAAGGCGCTTGCCGCTTACGGAAAATAATCCGAACACGATTATACACGATTGGAAGTGATATCTTGACTTACGAACACGCTCCGCTATCCGTTGACGGCGTATCACCGCTTAAAAAGGTAGCGGCTATACACGACATATCCTGCTTTGGAAGATGCGCGCTCACTGTAATAATACCGACGCTTTCGGCAATGGGAAACCAAGTCGTTCCCGTACCGACCTGCCTCCTCTCCTCTCATACGGGCGGCTTTACCGATCTTTATTTTGAGGATCTTAGTCACTCAATCGACAACATAAGCAACCATTTTGACAGACTGAAGCTTCGCTTCGACGCAATCTATACGGGGTTTCTCGGTAGCTGCGGACAGATAGAGCAGGTAAAAGCCTTTATTAAGACCTTCCGCGAGGACGGAACGCTCGTGCTCGTTGACCCCGTTATGGGGGACGGCGGGCAGCTTTATTCCACCTACACGCCCGAGCTTGTAGCAGGAATATCCGAGCTTTGCAGATATGCCGACGTTATAACTCCAAACCTTACCGAGGCATGCCTTTTAACGGGTACGCCTTACGTCGATACCTCTCTTATGAATGACGGAGAGTTTGACTCCTTCTGCCGTTCCACCTGTGAAAAGCTCTCCGAGTTTGGGGCACAGCAAACGGTTATCACGGGACTTCACCGCGGAGAGGACAAGCTCTGCGTTTGCGGCAGGAACAACGTAAGCGGTGAGTATTTCTGCTATGAGTTCCCTCGCGTAAATAAAAATTATCCCGGAACGGGAGATCTTTTCGCCTGCGTTTTACTTGGCGCAATTCTCGATGGCGAGGATATTGAAAAAGCCGCTCACCGCGCGTCCGATTTTGTAAGACGAGTAATGGAGTATTCCGCAAAATTCAACACCCCCGAGCGCGAGGGAGTTGCGTTTGAGGCGTTTTTGGGCGAGCTTGCAAAGGAGAATTAAATGGAGCAAAAGCGTTTTACAAAAAACGACGATTCGTTTACATGCGTTCACTGCGGTAAGACGGTCGAGCCGCTTGGCTATACCTCAAGAAATCACTGCCCGCACTGTCTTTGGTCGCTTCACGTGGATATAAACCCCGGTGACCGTGCAAATCCTTGCCGCGGCGAGCTTGAGCCGATACGCACAGAGCCCGACGCCAAGAAAGGATTTATTATTATCCACCGCTGTAAAAAATGCGGTGAGCTACGCAGAAACAAAGCCGCGCTGAATACGAAAAATCAACCCGACGATATGTCGCTTATCATAAAGCTAACGGTAGCAGACCCCAAATATTTTTTTTAAATACTAAATACAACAAGCCGCTTTCACTATGCATTGTGAAAGCGGCTTGTTTTGTTTCTTGCCTTAATTCTGCGCCAATTAAAATGGCGAGAGCAATTTTCTTTTATCGGGTTTTGCCCACGTGTCTTTGAATGAGCTTAACTATCTCAACCACGGGTATCACAACAAATCCAAGACCGATAGCGACAAGGTATTCGTCAATACCAACGCTTGCAAAGCCAAAGGCATTCGCAAGGAAGGGCACCTCGCAAACAAGCGTAGTAGCCACGAGAGAGCCTATGCTTGCAAGCCACAAAAGCTTATTCTGAGAACCAAGCTTGAAGATGCTGCCGCGCTGTGAGCGCATGTTGAAGCTGTGGAATATTTCTGCCATAGACATCGTAAGGAATGCCATAGTCATACCGTGCGCGCTGTTTGATATAGTCCAGTCGCCCGTTTCCATAAAGTGACCTATAAAGTAAGACGCGAGAGTGAGAACGGTAACGAGAACGCCCTGATATGCAATATCAACTCCCATACCGCCCGAGAAAATGCCTGCCTTTGCCTCGCGGGGCTTACGCTTCATGATGTTAGGCTCTGCCTTCTCCGTTCCAAGAGCGAGCGCTGGGAAGCAGTCTGTAACGAGGTTTATCCACAAGAGGTGGACGGGCTTGAGTATCGTAAAGCCCATAAGAGTTGCGGTGAAGATGGAAAGCACCTCACTCATGTTAGAGCCGAGAAGGAACTGAATAGACTTACGGATATTGTCGTAGATGCGGCGACCTTCCTCAACCGCTCCGACGATAGTGGCAAAGTTGTCATCGGTAAGAACCATGTCGGCAACGTTTTTGGTGACGTCCGTACCCGTGATTCCCATGCCGACACCTATGTCGGCGCTCTTTATAGAGGGCGCATCGTTAACGCCGTCACCCGTCATAGCGGTAACGTAGCCTGCCTTACGCCATGCATTTACGATACGAGTCTTGTGCTCGGGCTGAACGCGGGCGTAAACACTGATGCTCATAAACTTGGACTCAAATTCAGCATCGTCCATTTCATTAAGCTGCGCTCCCGTGATCGCGTAGGTGTCCTCGGTGATAATACCAAGCTCCTTTGCGATAGCAACGGCGGTATCTATATGGTCGCCCGTAATCATAATGGGGCGGATACCCGCGCTTCTGCACTCTACGATAGCGTCCTTTACCTCGGGACGGACGGGATCTATCATGCCGCAAAGACCGACGAAGCAAAGGTCGTGCTCAAGTGTTGCCGCCTCGTAGTCGGCAGGCTCGCCGCTCCATACGCGGCTCGCGCAAGCGAGAACTCGGAGCGCCTTGTCTGCCATAGCCTTGTTCGCGGCGAAAATAGACGCCTTGTATTCGTCCGTCATGGGAACGGCTACGCCGTCCTTAAGATAGTGAGTACACTTGTCAATTACTATATCGGGCGCGCCCTTGGTGTACTGAATAAATGAGTCTACCGTGCGATGTACGGTGGACATCATCTTTCTGCCCGAGTCGAAGGGGGCTTCAC
>SVQL01000070.1 GCA_015065365.1 Oscillospiraceae bacterium
AATGCGGCGATATTTTTATGTATGTAGGGACAGGCGTCCTCGACTGTCCGTTTTAAATAAAAAAGAAAGACGGCGGTGCGTAGAGTCCGCCGTCTTTCTACATTAGAAAATACCAACAATATTCAACCAATGAATAATATTTTTTCGATTTGTCCGTCTAATAATAAATTCGTGTGAAGTTTTTGCCGCGCTTTTTACAAAAAGCGCGAAAAACCGCATCCAAAAATGAAAGACGGCGGTGCGTAGAGTCCGCCGTCTTTCTACATTAGAAAATACCAACAATATCCAACCAATGAATATTATTTTTTCGTTGTGTCCGTCTAATAATAAATTCGTGGGAAGCTTTTTGGCTCCACCTTTTTCACGAAAAAGGTGGAACGCATCCCTCGCGTCCCCGCGTCCCCTCGCATCCTCTAAAACCTAAAATAAAGAAACGGGTTGTAAGAGCCGTCGGTAAGGTAGGCAGTTGAAATCACTAACGAAACAAGAGCGAGCGCATTAACGCACACGCGAGCAGCAGTGGGATATGCACTTAAAAACCGCCGTGCCGCCACTTTGGCAAGCGGAGTTGCCGCCACCGTCATAATTGCGAGAAAAACAATATTTCTCCGAAGCTCAAAGAGCGCGTCGTTGTTCAAAAGCGGCGCGCCTACACCAAGCATTTGCCCAAAATACGAAAGCGCGCCCGAGAGCGTAAGAGTACCGTCAGATGCAAAAATAAGCCACCCGAAAAGAATAAAAACGAGCGCGTAAAAATGCCTGAAAATACTCGGTATCCTTTCAAGCAACCGCAAAAGAAACAGCTTTTCCGCGGCAAGCAACAGAAAAAAATACAAGCCCCACAAAAGAAAATTCAGGCTGCCGCCGTGCCAAAGTCCCGTTAGCAGCCACGTAATCAAAAGATTTATATACGTTCTTCCCTTTCCCCGTCTGTTGCCGCCGAGAGGAATATAAACGTACTCCCGAAACCACGAAGATAGCGTGATGTGCCACCGCCTCCAGAACTCGGTTATACTCCTTGACACGTACGGATAGTTGAAGTTTTCGGGGAATTCAAAGCCGAATATCTTGCCAAGCCCGCGCGCCATATCCGAATATCCCGAAAAATCAAAGTAAATCTGAAAAGCAAAAAAGATCACCCCAAGCCACGCACCGAGCACCGTTCCGCCGCCCTCCTCCGAATACCGCGCCATTCTCTCCCAACACTCCCCCGCAGAGTTTGCAAGCAAAAGCTTTTTCGAAAGCCCTATACAAAAAAGTCTTACTCCGCACGCAACTACCTCCACGGTATGCCGCCTTTTTTTTAGCTCCGTATCAATCTCCAAGTAGCGCACGATAGGACCTGCTACAAGCTGTGGAAAAAGCGTTACGTAGGTGGTAAACAGCAGCGGATTTTTCTGTATCTCTGCCGTTTTGCGGCGCACGTCGATAACGTAAGACATCGCCTGAAAGGTGTAAAACGATATGCCCGTAGGCAGCGGCGGCGCGTCAATGGGCAAGTTAAAAATCCGAATAAATATCCCGAAATACTTAAAAGAAAACAGCACGCCAACGTTCAGAATAACGGCAAGCCACATATAAAAATCGGCAGCCCCCTCGCTCCTTGCCCGCGCTATCAAAAGCCCGAAAAGGTAATTTGCAAGGCTCACAGCAAGCATCAACGGCAAAAAGGACGGCTGCGCTATACCGTAAAAAACAAGGCTCGCAAGCAGTAAAACGTAATTTTTAACCCGCCACGGGGATAAAAAATATAAAAAAAGCGTCAAGGGTAAAAACAAATATATAAATTCAAGCGAGGAAAAAAGCATAAAAACACCCAAAAAAGGACTGCACCATTTGCAAGCGTCGCAAACCCGAGCAGTCCTTTATTTCCTTAAAATTTATGTATTTTTCCCCAACCTACTCATTTCGATCCAAAGCCGCAGGCGAGTGTCTCCTCTGCCGCGCTCATTATGCCGATCTTTCCGCTCTCATAGGTGAGTCCGCCCTGTAAATACGCCGTGTACGGCTCGCGGAGCGGTCCGTCAGCAGACAATTCGATAGACGAGCCCTGCGTAAACGCGCCCGCAGCCATTATAACCTTGTCGCCGTAGCCCGGCATTTCCCAAGGCTCGGGAGTTACGTAGGAATCGATGGGCGAGCCTGCCTGAATACCTCTGCATATAGCGCAAAGCGCGTCGGGCGAGTGGGTGATTATAGACTGAATAATGTCGTATCTCGGCTCGTCCCACCTCGGCTCAACGTCAAAGCCAAGTCCGCGCTCACCAAAGATATACGCCGCAAGATGGGCTGTCTTTATCGCCTGCGCCGTTGTGTGGGGCGCATAGAAAAGCCCCTTATAAAGACTCTTATTCTGTCCGAGAGTCGCGCCGACCTCAAGACCGCAGCCAACAGACGTAAGTCTATACGACGCAAGCTCCACGGCGCGCGCGCTTCCCGCAATATATCCGCCGCTTTCCGCCATTCCGCCACCGGGATTCTTTATAAGCGAGCCTATTATCATGTCAGCACCAACCGCGCAAGGCTCACGCGTCTCGGTAAACTCGCCGTAGCAGTTATCAACCACTACGTACACGTCGCTTTTTATTGCCTTTACGAATTTAATTACCTCGCCTATATCCGCAACGCTCAAGGTCTTGCGGTTAAGATATCCCTTTGAACGCTGAATAAACACGACCTTTACGCGCTCCCCCTCGTCGGTAAGCACCTGCCTTATTTTTTCAAGGTCAAACGAGCCGTCGGGCGCAAGCTCGGACTGTCTGTACTCCACTCCAAAATCACGAAGTGAGCCGTTGCCCGCCGTACCCGTGTTTCCGATAACCTCGTCAAGCGTGTCGTACGGCTTTCCTGCTATTGAAAAGAGGATATCGCCGGGGCGCAAAAGCCCGAAAAGACCTATGGTAAGCGCCTGCGTGCCGTTTACTATGCTGTGGCGCACGAACGCCGCCTCCGCGCCCATAACGTCTGCCCATATCTCGTCAAGCAGCTCTCTGCCGCGGTCGTTATATCCATATCCGCTCGTCGGATTGAATACCGCCTCGCTTACTCGGTGCTCACGGAAGGAGTCCATTATTTTTTTCGTATTTTCAAAGGATATTCTGTCAATCTCGGCAAAAATATCCGCAAGCTTTTCTTCCGCCTCGGCGGTAAGAGAAAGAATCTTTTCGGAAAATTGCATTTTAACCTCTCGTATATGTGATTTTGATTTATTTGTTTGTCATTATGATATATTTTCACGCCTTTTGCGTAAGAAACAGAACGCCGAGCTTAACACAAGCCGTTGCATCCGACATATCAAAGGTTTCCGTCGGCGTGTGAATATATCTCGTGGGAACAGACAAAGCGCCCACTGCCGCGCCGCTTCCCGCAAGCTGCATAGCCGAGGTGTCCGTACCGCCAAAGGTCAGTATCTCTCTTTGGTATTTTACCCCGTTTTGTTCCGCAAGGCGGCAAAGCTCGCCCGTTATTTTTTCAGAGCAAATTACAGACGCGTCCTTAATTTTCACCGCCGCTCCACCTCCGAGCTTGCAAGCCATGGGAGCAGCCCCCGGCACGTCACCCGTAGCCGTCACGTCAAAGCAAAGCGCAACGTCAGGTCTTATCGCAAACGCCGCCGTCATAGCGCCGCGGCAGCCGACCTCCTCCTGAACGGAGAACACATAGTAAATATCCTTATCCACCTGCTTGTCGGCAAGCTCGCGCGCGATTTCAACAAGCACGGCGCAGCCCACTCTGTCGTCCATAGGTCTGCCGCAAACGCGACCGCCCGAAAGACGTTCAACGTGAGGTGTCACGACGAAAAAGTCTCCTATTTCCACAAGCGCCTCGGCTCTCTTTTTGCTCGTTGCGCCTATATCAACGTAAAACGCATCCGCCTTAAAATCGGCAGGCTTCACCTTATCGTCAGGCACGACCGTTCCCTTAACTCCCTTTTCGGAAATTACGATCGAATAAGCCGCCGCTGTAAGCGAAACTCCACCAACGGGAGCTATGCGAACCATGCCGTTGTCCTCTATAAAATTGACTATAAATCCAATTTCGTCCATGTGCGCGGCAAGCATAACACGCTCACCGCCGCCTTTTTTGTGCGCTATCAGATTTCCGAGCGCGTCAACGCGGTATTCGTCACACAAGGGTGAAATCATCTCAATGAGCTTTTCGCGTATCGCGCCCTCTCTGCCCGAAACGGACGGGCAAAGGCAAAGCTCCTTTAAGGTATTATATAAGCTCATACGTTATCTCCTTTACACTCTTTACAAAGAGTTCTAATCATAGCCTCGCATAAATCTCTCTGCGCAAAATAATCGTCAATGCTTGCCACGCAAGCGGGAGAGTGCAGGTATCTTGTCGGCACGGACATGGTAACCACCTTTGCGCCCTCTGCCGTTTTATGAATGTGTCCTGCGTCGTTACCGCCCGAAACATATCTTTTTACCTGTGATTTTATATCATTTTGACATGCAACATCAAGCGTTCGCTTGACAAGCTCCTTGTCGTATATAGTAGAACGGTCCATAACGGATATTACCACTCCACCGCCTACGTCAGCCACTCGCTTCGCGGGCTTTACGTCGGCTATATCGGCAATCGCCGTCGTTTCAAGCACGATAGCGTACTGCGGTCTTAGCTCATACGCCGCAATTCGCGCACCCGAATGTCCGATCTCCTCTCTTACTGTAAAGCAGAAGCACACGTCCGCGTTCTCCAAAACAGGATCTGAGGAAAGCCTCCTCATAACCTCAATCATTGCTGCGCAACCCATTCTGTCGTCAAGCGCCTTACCCTTTATCATTCCCTCGCCGAAACTGTAAAATTCGGAGTCGAACGTGACGAAATCTCCAATTCTTACGTGCTTTGCCGCATCGTCGGCATCAAGAGCGCCAATATCAATAAAGAGCTTGTCAACGGCAACCGCCTTTTTTCTCTCCTCCTTGTCCTTATGGTGTATCGCCTTTGAAGCAATAACACCCGAGAGAAGCGTGCCGTCAGCCTTTTTTATTTTTACACGTCTGCCTGCGATAACGCTTTCGGAAATTCCGCCGACGGTATCAAAGCCGAGATACCCGTCCTTGCGTATCTCGGTTATCATAAACCCGACCTCGTCCATGTGCGCGCTTATCATTATTCTGCGCCGATCGGGCGCAGATACGTCGCCAAAGCGCATAACGGCGATAAGATTTCCCATTCTGTCGTAAGCCGCGCTCGGGCAAAGCTCGAAAATCTCGTTTTTTATAAGCTCTGCAACGCCGTCCTCGCAGCCTGACGGACCGAACGCATCGCATAAGTCGCTTATAAGCTTAATTGACTTCTCTGTACTCATAAAAATTCCACCCTTCCCGAAGTCATGCTGTCTGCCAAGTCGCGCGAGGCGATAAACTCCTCGACGAGGCGCACGAGCGCGTCGCAGTCGTTCATGGATATGACCTCGTTATAGGTATGCATAGACGCGAGCGGCAGACCTACGTCCACCGTCGGCACGCCGCACTCCGTAAGATTTAGGGATATAGCGTTAGTTCCCGTGCTTGATGGTGCGGCTATCATAGTATGAGGTATCTCCTTTTCCACGCAAAGCGCCTCGACCTTGCGCGTAAGCCTTACGTCCGTCGCCGCGCTGACAGAAAGAGATACTCCCTTGTCCATCTCAACCGTCTCAAACGCCCCCGTGTCGGGCACTCTGGCGAGATTTACGTCAATAACCATCGCGTAGTCTGGCTTTACGGAAAATGCCCCCGCCGCAACTCCGCCTAATCTGTTAGTCTCCTCAACTGCCGATAGCATAATGTAAACGTCCGCCGCAAGACTCTCTGCGGGCGTGTTTATAACAGCCCAAAGGGCACAAGCCGCGCATGCCTTGTCGTCAAAGCACTTGCCGACAAGTTTGCCGTTCAAAAGCTCTCCGTAGGGAGAGGAAAAGGCGATAGGAGTACCGAGCGGTATAAGCTCCTCTGCCCTCTTTTGGGTAAGCCCCGTGTCAACGAGCATCTCGTCAGCGGCGGGAAGTGTATCTCCCTCGCGAAGGTGAGGCGGTGTCGATACGATAACTCCGCGCAGGGCTTCCTTTCCGTATATAATAACGTCTGCCGCTTGCATAATGGACGGATCAATCCCCCCAAGAGGCGCGACGCGCAAAAAACCGCCGTCGCATACGTCCGTAACCATCATGCCTATCTCGTCCACGTGCGCGTCGATAAGCACGCGCGGCGCGCCCTGCTTGCCGCACCTCTTGACGAATACGTGATTTCCCACACCGTCTGTAAATACGTGCTCAAGAGATGCGCCGAGAATATCGCAAAGCGCCCCCGCAGCACGCGCCTCAAAGCCCGAAACGGACGGCACCGAGCATAGCTCGAATATAAAATCCTTGAGTGTTTCTCTCATTTTTTCACCTATCAGTTATTCCAATACTTTTTATCAAGGCTGCGGTACTGTATCGCCTCAGCAACGGCAGAGGCGCTAATTACCTCCTTGCCGTCAATATCCGCAATAGTGCGCGCAACGCGCAAAATTCTGTCGTAGCCGCGCGCCGACATTCCGAGCCGCTCGTAAGCGGATTTTATAACCGCCTTCGCCGCATCATCCATAGGACAGTACTTGCGTATCTGCGATGAGGAAAGCTGCGCGTTGCAGTATATTCCTACCTCTGCGCTCATTCTGCTTGCCGCAAACTCGCGCGCCGCCACAACACGTTCTCTTACAGTCTCGGACGATTCGCTCCTCTCGCTTGATGAAGAAATTTCGTCGTAGGAGAGCGACGGAAGCTCTATCTGTATGTCAATTCTGTCAAGCAAAGGCCCGCTTATCTTGGATATGTACCGCCTTACGTCGTTTGGCGAGCAGGTGCATTTTTTAGTCGGATGCCCGAAATAACCGCATCTGCAAGGGTTCATTGCCGCAACCAGCATAAACGAGCAAGGGTACGTAACTCTGCCGTTTGCTCGGGTAATTGTTACCCGCCTGTCCTCAATAGGCTGGCGGAGCGAATCCGTAACGGTCTTTGGAAATTCGGGAAGCTCGTCAAGGAAAAGCACACCGTTGTGCGCCAATGATACCTCGCCGGGCATCGGATTTATACCGCCGCCGACAAGGCTTACCGCACTCATCGTGTGGTGGGGAGAGCGGAAGGTTCTGTGTGCGAGCAAGGATACACCGTCCTTAAGCGTGCCCGCAACCGAGTGCACCTTGGTTGACTCTATCGCCTCGTCGAAGGATAGGGGCGGAAGAATCGTGGGCAGACGCTTTGCGAGCATGGACTTACCCGTACCGGGCGGTCCGATAAGCAGAATGTTGTGTCCGCCTGCGGCGGCTATCTCCATGGCGCGCTTCGCCATAGCCTGCCCTTTGACGTCCGAAAAATCTATATCCGCGCTTAAAGTGGCATTCTCAAACGCCGCTCTGTCGCACTCAACGGGCGCAAGGCGCGCTTGTCCGTTGAGGTGAGAAACGAGATCCTTTATATTATCAACGGCGTAAACGGTTATTCCCTCTACCGCCGCCGCTTCCTTTGCGTTCTCGCGAGGCGCGTAAAACTCCTTTATCCCCGCATCGCGCGCCGCAACACACATACAAAGTGCACCGCGAACACCCCTCACGCTACCCGAAAGCGATAGCTCACCGACGAAGCATTTGTCGGAGAAATCCACACCGTAATTTATAACGCCGCCGCAGTGAAGTATACCGAGCAGCATAGCCACGTCAAAGGCAGAGCCCTCCTTACGCCTGTCCGCAGGAGCGAGATTTAATGTGAGCTCAAGAGCGGGAAAGCGATAGCCGCTGTTCTCGCAAGCGGTACGGACTCTCTCTTTCGCTTCCTTAACCGCAAGGTCAGGCAAGCCAACAAGCTCAAAATCAGGTATTCTCGACTGCGCGTTACACTCAACAGAAACGATATACCCGTCAATACCGAAAAGTCCCGCGCTATATACCACAGACAGCATAAAAATCCTCCATAATGTTTTATGTATATTATTTTACCACAATTTTTCATGTTTTACAATAGATGTAATATTCTTTTCTGTTCTTTTTATATTCTTTTACACGATATTTTTCAAAAAGCTCTTGCATTTTCGAAAGCTTCATGCTATAATATATAGCGTCTTGTAAAAAGGCACGCACAGTTGCATCATGGAGAGATATCTCGCCTACGGCGAGGATTCGCTAACTCTGCGTCTGGTGAGCAAGCTCCCCGACCTCCGAGTTGCGAATGCGAAGTGGATTCAATGAGCAAGCTCATTGAGCCGCATCGAATGGGGCTCCATAATTATGATGCACGCTGTTGCATCATAATTATGGAGAGGTATCGAAGTGGTCATAACGGGGCTGACTCGAAATCAGTTTGCGAGAAATCGCACGAGGGTTCGAATCCCTCCCTCTCCGCCAAAAAGAAGAACCACCCAATCGGGTGGTTCTTTCTTTTTCCAAACGGCGGAGAGAGAGGGGTTCGAACGCAGTGAGCAAAACAACCTAAACGGTTGTTTTGTGAACGGTGACCGAAGATTTTTGCCCGACATAACAAAAGATAAAATCCGAAACGTCGGGCAAAAATCAAGAACGAATCCCTTTTCATTCCCCCCAAGGTATTGTAGGGGCGCATTCCATATGCGCCCGAAAACATCGCACAGACAAAACGGGCGGATATGGAATCCGCCCCTACGGTCAGGCGTAGAGCGTGCGAATCTTCCGCTCGTTTACGAGCGGAATACCCCTCTCTAATTTATTCTTAAAATCATTTTAGGGCTACCTCACGGTAGCCCTTTCCTTACTCTATATCACATAGATTTATAATTTTCTTGTTATTTTTCTCGGCATATTTCATAGCCGTATATGCGCCGCCCTTACTGTGTTCCACATTAACGATCACAAGATCAGATTGCTCGACCATCCACCGATTTCTCAAAGTTATGGCACGTTTTGGATGTACCCCCTCGGCAGGCTCGAGAATTATTACATTGTCGTAATATTTTTCGTAAAATTCAATATCCGCCACCGTGTACGGAATTACAAGTGTCAGATCATTATTATCACTACCAAGTTCATTTTGCACTCTCTTGATAACCGATGCCGCGTATTCATCAAATTCCCCATGTCGACCTATAAGAAATGCAATGTACGTTTTTGTCTGTATCAGCTCTTTGAGTAGCTGAGAAAGCCTCTCGTCTATTTGTCGTAAGTCATATAGCTTACGGTGTCCGAAAAAACTCACGGTGTAAATTTTCATAATATCATTCATTTTATCCACCTATTACACATTTTCAGAAAGCATTTGTTTATATTATTATACTATTGCTCACTAACAAAGTCAAGTGCTTACTTTTGCATACAGTAAATTAATTATTAAAAATGTATAATAATAACATAAGAAATCTCGGTGGAAAGGAAAAACAAAATGAGTAAGGAAGTATCTTTTAAAAATCGAGATCGGTTTATACAGTTAGGAATCGCTATATCCGCGTTGCGAAAGCTGAAGGGTATGTCGCAGGAAAAGTTAGCCGAAAAAGCAGGTATCAGCCGTTCGCTCGTAAGCTCAATAGAAGCGCCCGGTATGGCAAATGGTTTTTCTCTTGAAGTGTTTTTCGATATTGCCGATGCGTTGGAAGTAGATCCGTCCGATCTTATAAACGCTTCGATGTTTCCCGAACAGATAGCACAAAGAAAAAAGTAAATCAAACAAATTCAAAGCAAAAGGGCTGTCTCATTTAGATGCAGAAGTCGTGATTTGGTTCTCGTAGGCGTACAGGAGTACGCCAGAGAGCCAAATCGCGGCTAAAAAACACATATAAAATGAAATTTGAGAGATTTATCTCGAAAATTTCTACATAAAACCCGCTTTCACTATCGTTTTTTTGATAGCAAAAGCGGATTTTTACTGTTTTTATATTCGTGTGTTTTTGTTCTGCGCTAAATG
>SVQL01000071.1 GCA_015065365.1 Oscillospiraceae bacterium
GTAAGCTTTGCGGCTTTGATAGTTTCATTGGTAGCACTTTTTAAGGGGGTGGGATGATGGCAAAATTTTCAGAAGTTCTTACTATAATCAACGGTAAGAATCAATCGAAAGTTGAAAATCCCTATGGAAAATATCCGATATACGGAAGTGGCGGAATTATGGGATATGCTGACGATTATATTTGTGAACCGCATACCGTAATCATCGGAAGAAAAGGAAATATAAATAAGCCCATATTTGTTGAAACTCCATTTTGGAATGTTGACACTGCTTTTGGCTTGTGTGCAAACAGGGATGTTTTGTTACCCAGATATCTGTATTATTTTTGTGAACAGTTTGATTTTGAAAAGCTCAATACAACTGTGACGATTCCAAGTTTAACGAAAGCTAACTTGCTGAATATAGAGATAATTGTTCCTGATATGAACATTCAGGAAGATATTGTTTCTCAACTTGATAAAGTTCAAAGTATTATTTCTCTCCGCAAACAGCAACTTTTAAAATTGGACGAGCTTGTAAAATCCCGATTTATCGAGATGTTTGGGGATAGATACACTAATGACCGAAACTGGGAAAGCAAACCACTACATAAATGTGTTGATTTTTATAATGGAAAAGCACATGAGCAAGTTGTTGATGAAAATGGAAAATATATTTTGGTGACCTCTCGCTGTATTGCTTCGGATATTACAGATTACAGAAGAACAAATGAATTACTATTTCCATTATATATTAACGATATTGCTATGGTTATGAGTGATGTTCCCAATGGAAGAGCATTGGCAAAATGTGTTTTGATTAATGAAGACGGCAAGTATACTCTTAATCAGCGAATTTGTTGTTTTAGAAATTATTCTTTTAACGCTATTTTCTTTTACTATTTGTTGAATAGGCACGAATACTTTTTGAAGTTTGATGATGGTAATGCTCAAACAAATCTTCGAAAAGACGATTTATTAGCTTGTAACATAATCATACCACCAATAGAACTGCAAGAGCAGTTTGCTGCCTTCGTCGAACAAGTCGACAAATCGAAATCAGAAATTCAAAAGAGCCTTGAAAAGCTCGAAACACTAAAAAAAGCATTGATGCAAAAATATTTTGGGTGAGGTAAATTATATGAAAGTGACATTTTTAATAGGAAATGGTTTTGATATTGGACTGGGAATGCGTTCCAAATTTTCGGATTACTTTCCAATATATATTTCACAGTCGAAATACAAAAAGGTATCGTTGAAAGGATTGGCAGATCACATTTCCCAAAACGAAGATAATTGGTCATATTTTGAACGCCAGTTAGGTCGTTATACGGATGAATTTATGCTTGAAACAAAAAAAACATTTATTGATCAAGTAAAAGATTTTGAAAAAGGATTTATGGCATACTTGAAAGGACAAGAAAATAAATTGTCTTTTGAGAACAATCAAAATATTGCACATAAGATGATCGATGCTTTATTAACATATTACTCAGATAATAATTTGCCTAGACAATCAGCACAAGATATTTCTAAAATTTATAGCGTGTTTAGCAAGGAAAGCATAACTTACAATTTTATTAATTTTAATTATACTTCTGTTTTAAAAAAATGTATGGATACTATTCCGCAAAAGATTGTAAGCAAGCGCAAGATTTCCAACAACGAATATGTTGACAAAATAGGGCAAATAGTACATGTTCACGGTTATAGTGACAAATATCCAATTATGGGAGTCAATGATGCAAGTCAAATATCAAATAAAGAACTTGCTACTGATGATAGATTTGTTCGTTATATAGTTAAGCCATTCTTAAATCAGCGATTGCGGCAGAATAATGATATTGATGCGGATAGATTAATATCAGAAAGCACAATTATCTGTATTTATGGAATGTCATTGGGAGAGACAGACAAACAATGGTGGAATAAGATATTAGCATGGCTTCATAATAGTTCAAATCGACAATTGGTTATATTTGATTATGACGAGCAATATACGATGACTACCCAATTTGACAGGATTGAAAAAGAAGATTCCATTATAGATAAATTGGCAGAGTATAATAGCAATAGTGTTATTTCTGTTGAAAAAATGCGATCTAGAATTCATATTGCTGTACACAAAAATATTTTTCAAATGAATCTTCGAAAAAAGACAGAAGGAAAACCCAATGCCACTTTAGAACAATCGGCACTCGGGAACATTGCTAGATACGGAGAAGAATTAGCTCGCGGATATCAAGCTGCAGAAAAGGCAATGGAATTACTCAACAAATAGAGTTGTGATAGGAGATATGAAAAACATTGATTGCCTAAAAGTCTGTCGTAATTTCTTCGTTCGCAGGAATAGTAATATCGGATAACAATAATAATTGATTTTTCAAAAGCAAAAAACATTGATGCAAAAATATTTTGGGTGAGGTGGTAGTATTGTGAACGAAAATAAAAAAGGATACTGGATTTATAGCATAGTTGCTATTATAATTGGAATGTCCCTATTTGCGTTTTGGGGATATTTAGTTTACGATTTAGTATTGAAGTTGTCAGAAAAAGATTTTTCAAATAATACCGTAGTACAAGCTCTTTTTTCTTTGGTTACAACTGTTTTTTTAGGCGGATACTTTACTAAATTTTTAGAAAGCAGAAATGCAAAAAAAATAGAAGTGTTTAAAGTGCAAAAAGATATTTCCTTGAACATTATCGATTATGCTACTGCTCTATATTATCATCCGGAAAACGAGCGAGTAAAAGAATTGTTGAAGGCAGAAACCACAAAAGTTAAATTATATTTTGACAATGCTGTTTTGAAGGCCATAATTGCATTTATTAATTGTATAGATAATAATGAGAGCCAAGAACAAAAAGAGGCATTGTATGAAAACTTATCTGCTCAATTGAAAAAAAGTATTAAGTGAGGTAAATCATGACCAACTTTGATTTCCTAAAAGCTACCCCCGATTTTGACACGTTTGCGGACGTGGCGATCTCGGCGGAGAAAATATTACATATCGACGTGGACGCCTGTGCGCTCAACTGTCGGCGCGCAATGGAGTTCGCGGTCAAGTGGATGTACTCGATCGACAAGGATCTCGACATCCCCTTTGAGACCAATCTCCAAAGGATGATAAATGCCGAGGAGTTCCGCGCGATCGTAGGGCAGGACGTCTGGAAGCGCATGGATCTCATTCGTCAGGTGGGCAACAACGCGGCGCACGGCGGCAAAAAGGTAACACAGGACGAAGCCGAGCTTTGCCTTGAAAATCTTTTCATTTTCCTTGATCTTGTAGCCTATTTCTACGCACCCGAATATGAGGAGCAGCAGTTTGACAAGTCCTTGCTTGAGCTGACGATCAACGAGGCGCTCGAATTCGTCCCCGACGTTGATATCGACGTAAACAAGCTGATCGAGGAGAACAAGGCGCTCAAGGACGAGCTTACCGCGCGCCGTGCCGAGCAGCAGCAGACCTACGTTCCCAAGCCCCTCGATCTCTCCGAATACAAGACGAGAAAGATCTATATCGACTTTATGCTTCGTGACGCGGGCTGGAGCGAAGGGAAGGACTGGATAAACGAAGTCGAGCTTTACGGTATGCCCAACAAGAGCGAGGTCGGATATGCCGATTACGTTCTCTATGGCGACGACGGCAGGGCTCTTGCCGTGCTTGAAGCCAAGCGCACCTGCGTGGACGTTGCCAAGGGCAGACAGCAGGCAAAGCTTTATGCCGACCTTTTGGAGCAGAAATACGGTCGCAGACCGATCATTTTCCTCTCGAACGGCTTTGACACGCGCATCTGGGATGACAAGTATTATCCCGAGCGCCGCGTGGCGTCTATATACTCCAAGCGCGACCTTGAAAAGCTCTTTAATCTGCACACGATGCGGGCAAGCCTTAAAAACGTGACGGTGGACAGGCTCATAGCCGGACGTTACTATCAGGAGGGCGCGATCAAGGCGGTATGTGAGGCGTTTGACAAGAAAAATCGACGCAAGGCTCTGCTTGTTATGGCTACGGGCTCGGGTAAGACGAGAACGGTCATCGCGCTTTGCAAGGTCTTGCTTGATCACGGCTGGGTGAAGAACATTTTGTTCCTCGCTGACCGTAATTCGCTGGTTACTCAGGCGAAGCGCTCCTTTGTCAACAATCTCCCCGACCTCTCGGTGACCAATCTCTGCGAGGACAAGGAGAATTTTGACGCGCGCTGTGTCTTCTCGACCTATCAGACAATGATGAACTGCATCGACGAGATCCGTGACGAAAATGATAAAAAGCTCTTTACCGTCGGTCACTTCGATCTTGTGATCGTAGACGAGGCGCACCGCTCGATCTACAACAAATACAAGGACATTTTTAATTATTTCGACGCGCCCTTGGTGGGTCTTACCGCTACGCCCAAGGACGAGATCGACAAGAATACGTATGAGATCTTTGAGCTTGCAAACGGCATTCCTACCTACGCGTATGATCTCGCTCAAGCGGTCGCAGACGGATTTCTCGTTGACTTTATGTCAGTCGAGAGCAAGCTCAAATTTATCGAGCAGGGAATCGTGTACGACGACCTCTCCGACGAGGATAAAGCGGCGTATGAGGACACCTTTGAGGACGAAAACGGCGAGTTGCCCGAAAGCATCGCGTCGTCGGCTATCAACGAGTGGGTATTCAACGAGGACACGATCCGCCAGGTGCTTCATATCTTGATGCAGGACGGTTTACGCATTGATTACGGAGAAAAGCTCGGTAAAACCATCATTTTCGCAAAGAATCACCAGCATGCAGATAAGATCCACGAGATTTTTGGTAAGGAATACCCTCATCTGCCCGGTTACACCAAGGTTATTGACAACTATATGACATACGCGCAGAGCGCGATCGATGAGTTTTCCGATCCCAAGAAATTGCCGCAGATCGCGATCTCGGTCGATATGCTTGACACGGGAATCGACGTGCCTGAGGTGCTCAATCTCGTTTTCTTCAAGAAGGTTATGAGTAAAGCGAAGTTCTGGCAGATGATCGGTCGAGGAACTCGCCGTTGCGACGGTCTGATCGACGGCAAGGACAAGGACAAGTTCTATATTTTTGATTTTTGCGGCAACTTCGAGTTCTTCCGTATGAATAACGGCAAGCCTACCGCCAATCAGATGGCTCTGCAGGGCGCTGTATTCAAGCTTAAGGCGCAGATCGCCTTCAAGCTGCAGGATCTTGCTTATCAGACCCCCGATCTGATCGAATTCCGCAAGACCTTGGTTGATGATATGGTGCGCAAGGTGCGTGAGCTGAACAAGGACAATTTTGCTGTTCGTCAGCATTTGCGCTACGTTGAGCAGTATGCCAATCCCAATAATTATTTGGCACTCACCTACGAGGATACGCTTATGATGGCGGAGGAGCTTGCTCCTCTGATCACTCCCGACGAGGACGTGGCTTCTGCGGTTCGTTTTGATGCACTTATGTACGGCATCGAGCTTGCATACCTTGCAGGGAAGAAGTATTCACGCGCTCGCACCGACCTGTATAAGAAGGTCAAAGGAATCGCGGGCGTGGCGAATATTCCCGAGATTATGGCGCAATCCGAGCTTATCAATAAGATTCTGAACACCGATTATCTCGAGAATGCAGGCATTAATGAGTTTGAGCATATCCGTGAGAATCTGCGCGATTTGATGAAATATGTTATAGGCTCCAAAAATATTCCATATACAACAAATTTCGATGAAGAGATTCTTTCTATCGAATGGAATGAGTCCGATCTTGAAAGCGATGATCTCAAGAGCTACAAGACAAAGGCGGAGTTTTACGTTCGTCAGCATCAGGATGAGGCGGCGATTGCCAAGCTCAGAAGCAACGTTCCCTTGAATGCCGATGATATAAAGGCGCTTGAGCGCATTTTGTGGAGTGAGGTCGGCAGCAAGAAGGACTACGAGGCAGAATACGGAGAGAAGCCGCTCGGCGAGTTCGTGCGCGAGATCGTAGGTCTTGATATGGCGGCGGCTAAGGCAGCGTTTGCCGATTATCTCAATGACGTCAGCCTTGACGCAAGTCAGATCTATTTTGTAAACCAGATCATTGAGTATATCGTCCATAACGGAGTGCTGAAGGATCTCTCGGTGCTTCAGGAGGCGCCCTTTACCGACAACGGCAGCATCGTCGAGGTCTTTACCGATATGTCGGTCTGGATGGGTATCAAGAGGATCATTGATCAGATAAACGCCAACGCGGCGGCGTGAGAACAGAATATATAGGAATAAGTTGTTTTAGCTTTTTCAGCTTATATTCCTGACAGTTTGTCATCTTACGGCAGTGGTTTGGTACAGGTCTCTCCGCCATCCTTTTCGCAAAACGATATTCTTTAAGCAAGGAAATCGTCAGCATAGCGGGGGAGAGGTACAACCGAGGCAGGGCAGAAAGGGAAAGGGGCATACAAGGTCATTTTGTCAAGTCTTGGCTTGGCAAAGGCGTGATTTTAGAATTTCTACGATCTGATTATCGCAAATTTACCCGATTTAAAATTTAATATTCGCGTACCCGTGATGGCGACTACAAGCTTTGCAAAAGCTGTGTAAGTTTGTTTGAGCCAGCCATTCGAGGACAAAAAAGTCGAACACCGTTATAGCAAGTAAAGCTCAATGAAAAGGTGAGGACGGGGAATCAGAACCTTTGCACAAAACGCATACCAAACGCACAAAAGACCACGCTGGGCGTGGTCTTTTGTGTTTGTGAGTAATTGACGAAAAGTGGATATAGAAATGCTGTATTAATTGAAACTAAAAAATCGGCTTGAGGTCGATATCATAGAAGTAATAAACGTTATTAATTTCTGCAAGAATTACCCCTTCGGAGATTGAAACGTTCGAAATATTATACCATGAGGATAAAGTGTAGTCCATGCTTGAAATAAACTTACCCTCAATGCTATATACTTCTAATCTGCGGTCTAGGGAAAAACCTCCTTTGGGAGCGACATTACATACAAAATATCCGTTATCGAAAGAGTAATTGATAACATTTCCGCCGATCTTTACGGGTTCAAACTTGAAGTTTCCTTCTTCGTCCATAATAGTATAGTAATATATATAATTTCCATCCCCATCCCTGACCTCGAAAGTCACGGGAGCCACTCCATTTTTAAAGTTTCCGATTTGGTTAATTTTCGTATACTTTTCATTTTGACTTAAATCAAGAACCGTGGTCCTTTCGGGTATGGAGCTATTGCTTAAAAGATCATCTAATTTGCTATAAATATAAAAACCGCCAATGGATCCCCAGTATCCTTCGCTCTCCCAAAGGTCAGAATCTCGTTCAAGCTGTATCTTAGAGCGTAAAGATGACTTGCCTTCACTTACTTCTCCTGTGCACAAATTTAAATATTTATCTTCCCAAGGAGCAAGAAGCAGATATGTATCAATGAATGAATAATGCTTGTTTTGATCGTATATTTCGTAAAAATCGCCTGAAAAATCAACTATTTTTTCGAATTTAGTATTAAACGTTGCAAGTTCGTATGTCGTTCCCATAAAAGATGTCGTTGATCTGCTTACTAAAATATAATCAGCAGCAAAATCACACCTTAAGATCTTATCTCCACCAAGATCTTGGGCAGTCGTGATTTTTCCTGTTTTGTCGCATATTCCCGCCGGTATATGTGCAAGTCCTTTTGAAAAAGTATATGCAAGTCCTGGTGTATAGGTAAATTCGTCACTTGAACAAACAACAGAAAATATTGTTTTGCCGGATTTATCTATACAATATAGATTTTGATTGTCATTTTTCTTATTAACAAATACACATCCTTCGCTATATGATCCATAAACGTAACTTATTGTGTCTGCATTGAGAATATCGGATGCGTTAGATGAACTATTTTCATCGGTAATGTTTTCATTATCTCCACCATCCGTTGTATTGTTGAAGCTGCTCTCGACGCTATCGTTACTGTTGTTAAAATCGTTTGGTCTGTTACAAGCAACAAAAGACAATAGCATAAAGGTAGTAAGGATGATCGATAAAAGTTTTTTCATAGTTTTTTCCTCCAAAAATAAAAAGTGCGCCGACCAAAATCAGCGCACAAAAACGCAAATTCCAGTCGTCGCCAAACAAACCTATATACAGATTGGGTATATTGCAATACTCTTATCGTGTACGAAATTTGCATTTTATCAAATTCATCACAATAAAAGTATTGTCAAAAAAGGGTATATGTATCCCTAAAAAGAAAACACACCCATTGTCTGTATATTTAGTTTGTTTGGCTTTTTCACTATATCACAAAAATGTTAAAATGTCAATATGAAAACAAAAATATTTTTGCTATGCACGGGCGACACTTTTCGATAGCTTACGTAAGCCTTCGGCTTACTTGGCGAGTTTCGCCTGCGGCAAAACATCGCACTCGGGAAGTGAGCGTTGGCGAACGTAAGAATCGTTTCGCTTGCGAAACAGGAACCTTTACACAAAAATCGCGTTGCGATTTTTGGTGAGGGATTCTCTTGATACCCTCGCCGACAGCAAAAATTAAAGGCACTCCGTAAGGGAGTGGAGGAGAAACATCCCTCGGGCATCGAGCCGTCGGGATGATGGCGACGTTTTGCGGAGCAAAACTCGGGAAGTGAGCGACAGCGAACGTAAGAATCGCTCTCGCCTGCGGGCTCGGTCAGGGTCGGCTCTGACTGCCACTGGCAGTCATTCACTACCGACCCGTTCGATTCCCTTACCGATACCAAACGCAAAAAAGACCACGCTGTGCGTGGTCTTTTGCGTTTGGTGGAGGTGAGGGGAATCGAACCCCTGTCCGAAAACCTCTTGATACAACTTTCTCCGGGTGCAGAACATCTATTAAGTCTTTTTCTTCGCCGCGCCGATGCTCAGGCTCGGGGGAGAAGCAACCGTTTTCTGCGTGATCGGTTCAACGGTAACAGCCGATGCACGTGCACCACTAAAATGACGCTCAGTCTCGGTTCGTGGTCCTACCGAGAGGAACGGGCGACCCGCAGGTCGCGGCACTGCCATTGTTAACCCCGAAGGGTCAACAATTAGGCAGCCATAGCAACAGTATTGTTGTCGTTTATTTTTTAAAGTTTGAGCAGTTTTAGAGATTACTCGGCTCTACCCGCTTATCATACCTCAAAATCCCCGTCGAAACCTTTACACCCCCAT
>SVQL01000072.1 GCA_015065365.1 Oscillospiraceae bacterium
CGCGCCGCTATCGCTATCGGCTCTATTATTTGTATTGTTGCCGCTATTGCAGGTGACACCTCGCAGGACCTCAAGACGGGTTATCTGCTCGGCTCAACCCCTAAGAAGCAGCAGATTGCAGAGCTTATCGGCGTAGTTGCCGCGGCTCTTGCCATCGGAGGCACTCTTTATCTGCTCAACTCTGCTTGGACCTTCGGTTCCGCAGATCTTCCCGCTCCGCAGGCAGGTCTTATGAAGATGATCGTTGAGGGTGTTATGGGTGGCGAGATGCCTTGGGAGCTCGTATTCATCGGCGCAGTAATTGCCGTTGTGGTTGAGCTTATCGGTATTCCCGTGCTTCCCTTTGCTATCGGTGTTTATCTCCCCGTTCAGCTCAACGCATGCATTATGGTCGGCGGTATAGTTCGCCTTGTACTCGACAGAATGAACAAGAAAAATGAGGAAAAACAAAAGAGAGTTGTAAACGACGGTATTCTGTTCTGCTCGGGTATGATCGCAGGCGAGGGACTCGTCGGTATCATTCTCGCTGTATTCGCTATTCTCGGTTGGGATAAGATTATTGACGTTTCCGGAAAGCTCGGGCTTTCTCCATTGCTTTCGGGCATTGGAAGCATTGTGGTATTCGGTCTTATAATCGTTTGCCTACTCCTGTTCTCCGCTTGGAAGCGCGATAAGAAAAAGGGCAACAACTAATGAAGCGTCGAAATAAAAAAACGGACGAGAATTATCTCGACCGAATACCCGTCAGAGCAGAGCATATTAAGTGGTCGCAAAACGACGACGGTGCTGTGACTCTCGATATTGAGAACAAGGGATTTTTCAACAAAATTGCCCAAAAGGTTTTCAAAAGACCGAAGGTTTCTCACGTTCACCTCGACAAGTACGGCAGCTTCGTATGGCTCCAAATCGACTCTCAAAAAACGATTTTTGATATCGGTGCTGACGTTGATAACCACTTCGGGGAAAAATCTCACCCCCTCTATGAAAGACTTGCTAAATTCTTTCAAATTCTCCACAGCTACGGTTTTGTAGAATTTGTTTGAGATGCGAGGGACGCAGTTTTAGGACGCAGTTTTAGGACGCGGTTTTTCCACCTTTTGTGTACAAAAGGTGGAGCCAAAAAACTTTAAAACTTTAAAGTTTTTGTGAACACAGCAAAAGACGTAAATATTATTTAAAATATAATTTGGCGTTTTCTAATGTAGAAAGACGGCGGACCCTTCGTACCGCCGTCTTTCATTTTTATTTAAATCTATTTTAATTCCGAAGAATGATCTCGACAAAATCGCCGTATCTTCTCTCCGTCACCAAATCCGATAAACGGCGTCCCGACCGAATGCGCGAAAACCAAGGCGTGGTATCTCATTGAGCAAACCAGACAGCATCTTTTCATGATTGCCTGAATGTCAGCCGCGCCAAGCGGATATGCAAGAATTCCACCGAGACTTTCGCACGTTTTGCGTGTCTTTTTAAGATCCTCATCGGGATACATTACTACAAAAACCAGCTTTATTTTCTCGGCGCTCAGCGCTTCCAAGAAATCCAACATTTCTTGCATGTTTTCTCTCTTCTCGCGCCCGCGAAGCGCAATCGCGACGAACCTCTCCCTATCTGAAATTCCGAATCTTTTCAGCGCATATTTTTCGCTTGTGTCACTTTCCTCAAACGCCTTTGCGGCAAGGTCAGGCTCCAAAAGAATATGCGGCGCTTTTTTTCCGAACTCCGCCACAAGAGAACACACTTCTCTTACAGAATCACGGTCACGAAGTCCTAAAAAGGCGCATTTTGAGAGCGCGTCAGCCGCAACTCTGCGACTGATTCTTCCTCTTATTTTTTCAACTCCGTTTCCCCAAAGCTCTACTCGCTTACCTCGCGCCTCTGCAATTCTCAAAACAAATAAATAATACCATAGAGAACGGCGCGAGGTCCCATTCTGTAAAAGCGTTCCGCCGCCGAACACTACAACCTCCGATTTGTTAATCTCCCTTAACACGTCGGGAAATGAATTTCTCGAAACACACCTTATTCCGAATTTTCTACGGCAGGAGTATGGGGCTGCGGTAAGCGCGCATACGGGTAAAGCGGGATATTTTTGTCGTGCTTGGGTGATAGAACGTGTCAATAGAACGTCGTCTCCCATGTTACCAAAGCCGTAATATCCGCAAAGTAAAACTCCGCCCTGTTTACCCTTAGGTGCTCTCCCCATATAAAGACTTCGATAGACTCGCTCCGTACGCTCTGCCATGTATTCGACAGAGTGATGCTCGCATATATACTGTCTTATAAATTTGCAGAGCGCTTCTCTTTCGATAACCGACATAGCTAATGCCAGATTTACCTCCTCTGTCATTTTTTGCGCCGTTACGGGTGAGCAACCGCGCGCACAAAAATTGGATTGTCCGCAAAGCTCAAGGCGCTTTTCGTCAACAAGGCCGCCAAACCCCTCGTTCCCGGCGAGTATTACGGGAATGCCCGACGACATCGCCTCAAGCGCCGCGCGCGATACGCCTACGAATAAATCTGCGCTGCCAAGGAGCGCGGCAACGTCATCAACCTCACCAATAACGTGTATCGCTTGCCGCGAAAGCCTTGAATTTATTTTATCTGCAAGCCTTGTGATTTTCTGAAATTCGCTTCCGCCTCCGCCTATAACTATCTCAACATCGGGAAATTTTTCTGCAATTTTATCCGCGCTCTCACAGAGTGCGTATGCCGCTCGCGAGCAGTCAAAGTCAAGGCGGCTAACGAATACTATTCTTTTTTCGGATATCTTTTTGCTCGGGCAAAAGCGAGCCGTGTCTATTCCGTTGGGAATAACCGTGACGTTTTCGGGGAGAACGTCGCTTGCGTTTTCAAGCATATAATCCCTCAAATCGTCGCTCACCGCTATTACTCTATCCCCCCAGCGCGATATTTTGCGAAGTGCGTGATTGCTTTTAAAATGCGCGTGTACTGTGCTCACCATTCCTATTCCCTTTCGTAAGCAGACAAAATATGCAATTACCGCCGCAATGCGCGTGTGCGCGTGAACCACATGAAACTTATGCTTTTCCGTAAGCCGCATAAGTCCGCGCACGCTTTTTATTAGCGCCGGGAGTGTTTTTTTAGTTAGCGGTAGCCTTACGTGCGCAACTCCCGCCCTTACAAGCGGGAGCACCAAACGCCCACCGGACGAGGCGACTGTTACGGTATGTCCCATTCTTGTAAGGGCGCTTGCGAGCTCCAAGACGTGAGTTTCCGCGCCTCCGCTCTCCATTGCTCCCGTTACCATCAATACTTTCATTTCAGCCCTCCGTTTTTTACTTATTTTTTCCATACCGCACTCATATATTCGCCTCTAATACACATTTACACATTAAAAGAAATTGTCGTATAGGTATTGAAACAAGACAAATATTGTGGTATAATATAAAAAAAGTTAAGGAGTCTTGCGGTGAAAGTATTTTATGAAAACAAGCGAGCGGATTTTTACTGCCGTGATTCGGAGCGTTCAAAAAAAACCTTGGGCTACACCTCGCATCTGCATTACCACATTGAGCTCGCACTGGTAAGGAGCGGAAGAACCAGAGTTACGGTCGACTCAAACGAATATACGGTAGAGGCAGGCGATCTTATTGTTATTTTTCCAAATCAGATACACCGCTTTGAAACCTTAGAGCGCGAAAAATATATCCTTATGATAGTCAATCCCGACATTATATCGGAATTTTTAAAGCAACTCACATCAACCGTACCTGTTTCAAATCTTGTAAAGGGTGCGGCACTCGACCCTGAGCTTTCAATGCTTGCAGAAAACATATCCCGCATCTACCGATGTGAGGACGCGTATCATGAAACCATTTTGCGCGGTTATCTGCTCGCGTTTTTCGGGCGGCTTTTACAGCTCACCCCTATCAAGGATATACAGAGTAAGGAATCAAACGTTCTTGGGGTTATACTGAATTACTGCATAAACAACTCCACTCGACAGCTCTCTCTTGATCTTCTTGAAAAAGAGCTTCACATAAGCAAATACTATATTTCGCATACACTCAGCAACAAGCTTCACATGGGCTTTAACGACTACATAAACTCCATTCGCGTGTCAAATGCCTGCAAGTATCTTACAAAAACCGACAAATCGATAACCGAGATAAGCGACCTCGTGGGTTTTAACACCATGCGCACCTTCAATCGCGCCTTCCAAAAGCAAATGGGAATGACACCGCGCGAATACCGTACGAAAAAATAACATATAAAGCGCTTCACTGAAAATTCCACTGTATGGAGGTTTCAACTCGTAATGAAGCGCTTTTATATTTTGCATGTAACATATTTTTCAAAAAATCAATGTTATATTCAAATTATGTTTACGAAGAATGGTTTAATTTGTAACCAAAAAGTATTATACTTATATTATATGTAAAATTGTAACTGTGTCTATTTACGGAGGACTGTTGTTTTCATGATAAAAACTCTCTTGAAGAGCGTGCGCGAATATAAGCGTCCAAGTATTCTCGCGCCTCTATTTATTGCGGCAGAGGTAGTTGTAGAGTGTATAATTCCCTTTATCACCGCGTTGCTTATAAACAATATCGAAAAGGGCTGTGACGTACCGACGATAGTCAAGTACGGACTTTTGCTCGTTCTTATGGCGGCAATTTCTCTTGCCTGCGGCGCGCTCGCGGGACATTTTTGTGCGCAGGCGTCCTGCGGCTTTGCAAAAAACCTCAGGCACGACCTGTTCAGCGCCGTTCAGAAGTTTTCCTTCTCCAACGTGGATAAGTTCTCAACCTCCGGACTCGTTACCCGTCTGACAACGGACGTTTCAAACGTTCAGATGTCCTACATGATGATAATAAGAACGGCGGTAAGATGCCCTCTTATGATAATCTTCGCGCTTGTTATGGCACTCGTAATAAGTCCCAAGATGTCAATAGCCTTTATAGTAATAATCCCCTTCCTCGCGATAGGACTTTTACTCATCATCAAAAACGCTCACCCTATCTTTAAGACAGTATTCAAAAAATACGACAATCTTAACAACTCCGTTCAGGAAAACGTTTCAGGCATGCGAGTCGTAAAGGCTTACGTCCGTGAAAAATTTGAGAAGAAAAAATTCGCCGCCGCGTCTGACGACGTTTGCAACGGCTTTACCAAGGCAGAAAAGATAATCGCGCTCAACAGCCCTCTTATGCAGTTCTGCTTTAATTTCAACATGATAATAATTTGTCTGTTCGGCTCTATGCTTATAGTAAATTCACATGAAACAGAGCTTACCGTCGGCGAGATGTCCTCGCTTCTCACCTACGGCGCGCAGATACTTATGAGCCTTATGATGGTTTCAATGATAATCGTTATGATTTCTCTTTCATTTGCATCGGCTACGCGTATAGTCGAGGTGCTTAACGAAAAGAGCGAGATAGTAAATCCCGAGAATCCCATTCATGAGGTCAGAGACGGAAGCATTATATTCAGCGGCGTTAATTTCCGCTACTCAAAGGATGCGGCAAAGAATTCTCTTTCCGATATAAATCTCTTTATCGCGTCAGGTGAGACCGTCGGTATAATCGGCGGCACCGGAAGCGGCAAGACCTCTCTCATTCAGCTTATCTCCCGCCTTTACGACGTAAGCGATGGCTCTGTCAAGGTCGGCGGAGTTGACGTAAGAGATTACGACATCGAAGCTCTCCGCAATCAGGTTTCGGTTGTACTCCAGAAGAACGTGCTGTTTTCGGGCACTATAAAGGAAAATTTGCGTTGGGGTGACCCCGACGCGACGGACGAGGATATGGTTCGTATATGCAAGCTTGCGCAGGCTGACGAATTTATCCAGAGCTTTCCCGACAAATACGATACCTATATCGAGCAGGGCGGAACAAACGTGTCGGGCGGTCAGAAGCAGAGGCTTTGTATTGCTCGCGCGCTTCTCAAAAAGCCGAAAATACTTATTCTCGACGACTCAACGAGCGCAGTCGACACCAAGACCGACGCACTTATACGCCGCGCTTTCGCAGAGGAAATTCCCGATACTACAAAAATAATTATCGCACAGAGAATCTCCTCTGTGGAGCATGCAGACAAGATAATCGTCATGGACGGCGGCTCTATCGAGTCGGTAGGTACTCACGACGAGCTTCTTAAGATAAGCCCCATCTACAAAGAGGTTTACGAGTCTCAGACCAAGGGAGGTGACGCTGATGAAAACTAAAGGCATCAAGATAAAAAACGCCCCTAACGTCATAGGCAGACTCATAAAGCTTTTGTTTGCCGACTATAAAAAGCAGCTTATTCTCGTCACCGTCTGCCTGCTCGTAACCGCGTTTGCTTCAACCATAGCAAGCATATTTATGAGCTACTATATAACGGTCATCGGCGATGGACTTGAAAATGGCTGGGACTCTATAAAGGCTCGTATTTTCACAGCAATAACCATAATGCTCGTCATTTACGCCATGGGCTGGGTATCCTCGTTCTTGCAGACCAGAACAATGGCTATCGTCACGCAGGGCTTCCTCAACAAAATGCGTAAGCGTATGTTCGACAAGATGCAGAGTCTGCCCTTGCGTTACTTTGACACTCACCCCCACGGTGACATAATGTCGTATTACACAAACGACATTGACACCTTGCGCGAGCTTATTTCAAGAACTATTCCTCAGCTTATAAGCTCGGGACTTATCATAATTCTTCTCGTGTTCTACATGCTCTGGCTTAACGCTTGGATGGCTCTCGTCGTTGCAGTAGCGACCGTCGCTATGGTGCTCGTTTCAAAAACCATAGGCGGCAACAGCGCTAAGCACTTCATCAAGATGCAAAAATCCATCGCTAAAACCGAGGGTATGGTTGAGGAAATGATGGAGGGACAGAAGGTTGTCAAGGTATTCTGCCACGAAAAGCAGACCGAGGAGGATTTCGACAGGGTAAACGATAAGCTTTGCCGTGATGCTACCAATGCAAACCGTTTTGCGAATATCCTAATGCCTATAATCGCGAATATAGGAAATATCCTCTACGTTCTCGTTGCCTTTGTCGGCGGTATTCTGATAATCATGAACGTTCCGAACGCATCTCTTTCGGGGCTCGTTGAATATATCAAAACGGGCATACTTCCCGCGGTGGCAATAGCTACGGTAGTTCCCTTCCTAAATATGACGCGCCAATTCACTAACAACATAAATCAGCTTTCGCAGCAGCTCAACTCCGTGGTTATGGCGCTTGCGGGCGCAAAGCGTATATTTGAGCTTATCGACGAGAAGCCCGAGATTGACGACGGCTACGTAATGCTCGTAAACGCTCGCGAGGAAAACGGCGAAATAGTTGAATGCGAGGAGCGCACGGGAATGTGGGCTTGGAAGCATCCTCACGGCGACGGAACCGTTACCTATACCCGACTCATGGGTGACGTAACCATTGAAAATATGGATTTCGGATACGTACCCGAAAAGACGGTGCTCAACGACATAACACTCTACGCGCGCCCCGGTCAGAAGGTAGCATTCGTAGGTGCTACGGGTGCGGGTAAAACCACAATAACAAATCTTATTAACCGCTTCTACGACATTGACGACGGCAAGATTCGCTATGACGGAATAAACATCAACAAAATCAAGAAAGCAGACCTTCGTCGCTCGCTTGGTATCGTACTTCAGGATACCAATCTCTTTACGGGAACGGTTATGGAGAATATCCGTTACGGAAAGCTTGACGCGACTGACGATGAATGTATAGCCGCAGCAAGGCTTGCAAATGCTCACGATTTCATTACCCGTCTGCCGCAGGGTTACGACACCATGCTCACCGCAAACGGTGCAAATCTCTCGCAAGGTCAGCGCCAGCTTCTCTCGATCGCCCGCGCAGCGGTTGCAGACCCCCCTGTTATGATACTTGACGAGGCTACGTCCTCTATCGACACCCGTACCGAGGCTCTCGTTCAGCGCGGAATGGATGCTCTTATGAAGGGCAGAACGGTATTCGTAATCGCGCACAGACTCTCAACCGTAAGAAACTCGGACGTTATCATGGTGCTTGAGCACGGACGGATAATCGAACGCGGTGACCACGAAAAGCTCGTAGCGCAAAAAGGAAAGTATTATCAGCTCTACACGGGAGCTTTCGAGCTTGAATAAAAAAGCAGGGGCTGTCACATTTGGCAAGACCGAAAAAGTCCGATAATAAATAAAAAAACACCCATTTACATTGAAGTTTTGTAAATGAGACAGTAATATGTGGAAATTCTACGAATTTCTTCAATTTTAATGGACTTTTTCTACCGCCGTTTTCGAGGCTCGACGTACACTTGTACGCCTCACGCCTCGAATAACGACGCTTCTTGCTCAAATCTGCCTATCCCCTAAACAGGGGTGTCTCAAATTTGCATTTGAGATACCCCCTGACTAAAAATTCAGAGGAATTTATATGCAAGAAAAGATCTACTCTTTGGGAATAGACATAGGCTCAACTACCGTAAAAACGGTGTTGCGCGATGGCGAGAACGTAATTTACGAAAAATACGAGCGTCACATGGCAGAGGTCAGACAAAAAACGCTTGAGATGTTGGAAGAAATGCGCCCCCTTCTTGAAGGTAAGCAATTCTCTGTCGCTCTGTCGGGCTCTGCGGGTCTTGGACTCGCGGAAGCCTGCGATATTCCCTTCGTACAAGAGGTTTTTGCAACGGGTGAGGTAGTCAAGGCTCTTGAGCCCGATGCAAGTGCCGTTATCGAGCTTGGCGGCGAGGATGCTAAAATTATATTCTTTGAGGGCGGAACTGACGAGAGAATGAACGGAAGCTGTGCCGGTGGCACGGGCGCGTTCATCGACCAGATGGCAACGCTTCTTGATATAACCGTTGACGAGATGGATAAGCTCAGCCTCAAGCATACGAGAATTTACCCAATCGCGTCACGCTGCGGGGTTTTCGCCAAAACCGACATCCAGCCTCTGCTCAATCAAGGAGCAAAGAAGGAGGACGTTTCCGCGAGTATATATCAAGCAGTCGTCAATCAGACCATCGCGGGACTTGCGCAAGGACGAAGCATTACGGGAAAGGTGCTCTTTCTCGTAATGCTTCGTCCTTGCGCA
>SVQL01000073.1 GCA_015065365.1 Oscillospiraceae bacterium
CATCACGAATATCCCTAATATTGTCAACGCCATTGTTAGATGCCGCGTCCATCTCCAAAACATCGGTAGTTGCTCCGCTATCAATAGTCCTGCATGATGCGCACTCGTTACAAGGGCTTCCGTTTACGGGATTTTCACAGTTAAGAGCCTTTGCCAAGATCTTTGCGCAGGTGGTTTTTCCCGTACCGCGCGATCCGCAAAACAGATATGCGTGAGAAAACTTGTTGTTCTCAGTTTCGTATTTCAGAATGGAGGTTATATGATCCTGTCCGCATACGTCGTCAAAGGTCTGCGGACGCCATTTTCTGTATAAAGCCTGATGCATAATATCTCCTTTCAAAAAACTAAAAAAACAAGCTGCAAAATAAGACCATACACCTAAAAATCGAACGTCGCATAGGCGCGAGCTTCGTACCTCCTGCTCAGAGCAGGCGTCCTCACGGCACATCAAGTAAACCGCTTAATGCTGCTTGGTTCCCCACCTGACATGGTTCACAGCCCTTGATTGCGCAAGACCCACTCTTCAACGCAGCAGGTACGATTCAGACCGCTTTTGCTAAATCCTCAAGAAAGGAATACACCCCTGCTGTAGCGGATTTCAGGTACAGGGCTCCGCTAATTCCCCGGCTTGTATGGCCTTATTTTACAGCCTGTGATTTTGGACTGCTAAAAAACAATCACCAATATATTATAACAGATATTTTATTTATTTTCAAGTATATTTGCAAATTTTGTTATTAATTTTTTCCTTAACGGGGCTATCCGATAAAACAGTAAATAACCCCGTTAACATTTGTAAGGATTTTGGAAGTACATCAAAATATATCAAGCACGCTTCGTGTTTTAAACTCTTCAAGTCCCGCGGTTATATCTACCGCAGACATAGCAATGACATCAACGCAATCAAAATATATTTTATTTAATTTCGGAGATACGTATTCCTTCATGCTGCCTCCTCATATATCGCGTCAAATTCGAAAGTCACTGCTTGTCCGATTATTCTATCTTCGCCTAAAAGCTCGGCAGCAACGTACAGGCTGTAATCAACGGATTTGTCGAGATCTGTAAGCACAAATCCTATAAAGTAGTATTCGTCACCGTCGGACGTGTCATCGTCCGCATAGTAAACGTAAGTATTGCCGTTTTCGTCAAGTGCGAGAACAGAACTGTAACACTGTGTAATATTATCAATTCTCTGCACAGAAGAATAGTGCGTTACTCCGTAATCATCGACGTACGACATCATATATTCAAAGCCTGCGGATTTATAATCATTTCCCCTTATTTTCGCGATTACTCTTACGTTATAGAATTCTCCTCTATCCGTTGTTTTCTGCGCCAGAATTCCGTCGTTGTCCGATAGAACGATAAAGTCGCCCGTATTATCAACAGACTTAATCTTGCTTTTCAGAAGTTGCTTTACGTCATCGTTATCGCAAGTTGCTTCAACGAGCGTACCCGTATAGTCATAATCGTATTTTTTCAAATAATTCTCCGCCGACTCTCCGCAAGCAACAAGTACATTTACCAAGCCCTGCATTTCACGAGCCGTTAAAATTACTGCGCCATTATTAAAGCAGGAATAGATTGCGGTTGATTTTATGATTTCGCTGTTTTCACTTACCAAAGCCAAGACAGGATAATATTGCTCACGACAATTCCATTTTGACAATTCAAGATCTTCGTTTCCGTCAAGCAACGACGGACGTGCGCTTTCTCCGATTACGTATGGTACGTCAATAGCGGAGTAATTGTTTGAAAGGTTAAGTGTCGAGCCACTTGCAATGCTTCCGATAAATGAAAATTCTGCATCCACACCCTTTGTGTAGGATGCCGCAACACCCGTGTTTACACAATCCGTTAAATTGATAGTAGCACTTATCAAAGATGCACCAATAAACGAGCCGTTATCGGTGTTTTCGATCTCCTCGTACGTTTCGTTTTGATTTATAATATTCTTTGCCATGAGCTTTTCTGCGGAAATAATACCCTCAAACTGACAGTTATCAATATTTATAAGCGCAGCTTTTGAATTCAAGCCGATTATTCCACCCGTAAAATTCACACCGCCGAGATTTGAATTTACGTAGCAATTTTCAATACTTACGGCGCACGCCTCATTCGCAGTGCAACCGATAATTCCGCCGCATGCCATAGGTGGATTCGTTGGATCAACGATATTATATTCAGCGCGTATATTTGATGAACTTACTGCGCAGGACGAAACCGTAAGATTATTTGTATCACTTCTTCCAATTATGCCGCCCGATATCGCTCCACCGTTTGCAATACTACCCGTGAAAACGCACGCAGTTATGCTTGAGTTATAAGTGTTACCCACTATTCCTCCAACGTAGCAGAGTTTAGGCTCGCTTTCTCCGCTGACTCGTATATCTGCATCGGATGACAAATTTTCAAGATTTCCCGCCGCAATATATCCAACAAAAGAGCCTATCCTACCGCCCGTAGCGTTGATTTTTGCATTTTCGAGCGTAATATTTTCAATGCCGCCACCGGAAATATATCCGGCAAGTCCTGCTCCCGTATTTACCGTCATATTCCTTATTATTACGGCACCATTTTCATTATTAGGCGCGGCTCCCACGAGAGTTCCCGCAAAATATCGAGCAGCATCATCTCCTATGGGAGTCCAATCGTGACCGCCAAGATCAATAACATCAAGCTCTATAAGAAATTCACAGTTATAAAACCACCCTTTTGTTCCCGTATTACTTCCACTGCGATCCTCTTTATTAACAAGCATTGCAAGACCTGCAAGCTGCTCCGCGGTTTTAATAACAAATTGACTTCCTTCTTTGTAGGTAGTAACGTAATAGCTTATACCGTCAAGCTTTATAGATTTTTTCGGTGAAGATGAAGATGAAGGCGAAAGCATTTGGGACGCAACGTCGCTATCGTACCAGCTCATATCGTAGCTTCCGTCCCAAGCATCGGTAACAAGCTCTGCCTCCCCACTTTCCACGGCAACCGAACCAATTGGAAGCGCAGATGCTATTATAAAAACACTTAAGAAAAGTAAAATAATCCTTTTCATTGCAAGTCCTCTGATGTCATATTTTTGTTTTACTTAATTTCAGTAACGGTATATCCCGATGCTTCGATAACCGCTTTAAGTGACGAGTCGTTTGCCTCTCCCGAAAGCGTAGCAGTTGCCGTTTTTGCCTCAAGATCGATAACAACGTCAATCACTCCTTCAACGGAAAGAAGCGCGTTTTTTACACGTGCCGCGCAGTGCTGACACATCATTCCTTCAACAAAAATAACCTTTTTCATAATCTTTTCTCCTTTTTTCTTTTGTTTTTTATTTGGATTAAAAAGCCTTAAACGCAAAGCGTTTGAAACTACAAAAAACGAGCTCAAGCTCATTGCAAGTGCAGCAATCATGGGACTTAATTTAAGTGACAGCGGGATATACAAGACTCCTGCCGCTATCGGAATACCGATAATATTATAGATAAACGCCCAGAAGAGATTTTGCTTTATATTACGCACGGTTGCTCGGCTAAGACGTATAGCGCTTGGCACGTCGCAAAGGTCACTCTTCATCAAAACGATATTTGCAGATTCGATTGCAATATCCGTACCTGCACCTATTGCAATACCAACGTCAGCGCGAGCGAGTGCCGGCGCATCGTTTATTCCGTCGCCCACCATAGCAACGCATCTGCCGCCTGCCTTAAGCTCTTTTATCTTCTTTTCCTTATCTGCAGGATAAACGTTTGAGATGGCGGTATCTATACCAACTTCTCTCGAAATTGCCGCGGCAGTTTTCTCGTTATCTCCAGTCAGCATTATTACGTCAATGCCCATCTTGCGAAGCTCGGAGACAGCCGCCTTGCTGCTTGCCTTTACCTTGTCCGCGACAGCAACCAAGCCGAGTAGCTTGTCTTCGCAAGCAAAATACAAGGGAGTTTTGCCTTGATTTGCAAAGCTCTCGCCTTTCTCAAAAAGCTCGCTTGATTCTATACCGCTCTCGCGCATGAGCCTTTGATTTCCCGCAATGCAAATCTTGCCGTTTACAGAAGCGCGAATACCGCCTCCCGCTATTTGCTCAAATGACTCAACCTTATATAAATTAATTTTTTGTTCCTTTGCTCTTTCAAGAATTGCTACCGCAAGCGGGTGCTCCGAGGGACTTTCTACTGATGCGGCAATGCGAAGCAGCTCCGCATCGTCACAAAAGGAAACTATGTCGGTAACTACGGGCTTGCCCTCTGTAACCGTTCCCGTTTTATCAAGAACGACCGTATCTATTCTTTTTGTAAGCTCAAGCACCTCCGCGCTTTTAATCAAAATGCCCTTCTCTGCACCCTTGCCCGTACCGACCATAATAGCAGTTGGAGTCGCAAGTCCCAAGGCACACGGACAAGAAATAACCAAAACGGAAATACCTACGGAGAGCGCAAACTCAAAGCCATATCCCGCTATCAACCACACGACTGCGGCAGTAAGAGCAATACTCATTACCGTTGGAACGAAAATTGCACTTATTTTATCTGCAAGCCTTGCAATAGGTGCCTTAGATGCGGTTGCCTCGTCCACGAGCCTTATTATTTCGGAAAGCGCGGTATCCTCGCCAATTTTCTCGGCACGCATTTTAAAATATCCCGTCTTGCTTACCGTTCCGCCTATAACCTTATCTCCAAGCTGCTTATCTACGGGTACACTCTCGCCCGTAAGCGCAGATTCGTCCACCGAAGCGAAGCCCTCGATTATAACGCCGTCAACCGGTACCGACGCGCCCGATTTTACGATAACGGTATCACCAATTATAAGTTCGTCCGTTGGAACGGTTATCTCCTTACCGTCACGAATAACAATAGCCGTTTTAGGGGTAAGATCCATAAGACGTTCAATAGCTTCCGAGGTTTTTCGCTTTGCTCGCGCCTCTAATGTCTTTCCGAGAGTGATAAGCGTAAGAATCATACCCGCAGATTCAAAATACATATCCATCATAAAGGTATGAGCCATATCGATATTGCCGTGACCGAGCGCAAACGCTATTTTATACGTTGCGTAAACGCCGTAAATTATAGCCGCCCCCGAGCCTACGGCAATAAGCGAATCCATATTAGGCGCACCGCGGAACAAATTTTTTATACCAACCTTAAAATATCTGTATTCTGCTATTACGATAGGTAAAAGCAAAAATATCTGCGTAAGCGCAAATATCATTGCGTTCTCCACTCCGAGCAATATCGGCGGAAGCGGCCAGCCCATCATATGCCCCATAGAAATATAAAACAGGGGTAAAGCAAAAATGACGGAAACAATCAGTCTCTTTTTTAGTGATTTATATTCCGAGTCATATGAATTGGACTTCTTTTCCGTCTTGTTTTTCAACCCTGCGCCCTTAATAGTAGCACCGTATCCTGCCCTTCTGACACTATCTATAATATCCTCTGAACGAACTGTGCTTTCATCAAGCATTAGAGTCATGCTGTTTTTGAGAAGATTGACAGAAACGTCCGAAACGCCCTCAAGCGACGATACGCTTTTTTCGACTCTTGCGGCGCACGCAGAGCAAGTCATTCCGCTTATATAAAAATATTCTTTTTTCAGAGCTATCCCCCCTAACAAATAGAGTTTTTGCAGATATTGTCAAAAATAATCTATATGAATATTTTACCACATAACAGCAAAAATGTCTATAATATTTTTTCTTTTAAATAGTAATATGCAGAATTTTTTTTATTTTATTATCACAATTTTGATTTATTATAAAAATATGGGGTAATGCAGTACTGCATTACCCCATATTTTTTATACGTCAAGCTGCATATCTCCCGTCTTTATCCAGCCGAGCTTACGCATGATCTCGTTGAATACAAAGGAAAGAATTGCGGGAAGAACTATGCATACAAGTACTATTCCAACCCATTTCATAACGCTGTTTTCCGTTGCGTCAATAACACCGATAGGTCCAACAAGTCCGCAAGTGCCCATACCGGCCGCAACTCCGCTACACTTGAGCTTGAATATCATGGTCGATATCGGTCCCGTAACTGCCGCCGCTAACGTCGGAGCCACCCATATTACAGGCTTCTTAACTATATTACCCATTTGAAGCATAGAAGTTCCAAGGCCCTGAGAAACTATACCGCCCCACTTGTTCTCACGGAAGCTGATAACAGCAAAGCCAACCATCTGCGCGCAGCAGCCCGCAACGCACGCACCGCCTGCAAGCAAGAAGCCCTCGTCTGTACCGTTCATCAAGGCAACCGCATAAGCCGACTCCGAGAAAATCATTGCACATATCGCTGCGCTGGAGATAGGCAACGTAAGAATTATACCCATAATTACGGACAGTACAATACCCATAAGCAAGGGTTGGAAGGTTGTTGCCCACGAAACAAACATACCGAGGTAGTACATTACATACGACACTATCGGACAAAGCAACCAGCTTGCCGCAAAGCCTACAAGCAAAGTAACTACGGGAGTAACCAAAATATCTACCTTTGTCTTTTTTGACACGAGCATTCCTATCTCACTTGCAATAATAACGGCAAAGAACGCGCCCGCAGGCCCTGCAGTATAGAATACGTTCGCGCCGTCTCCCGCAGTCGCCGCCCACTTAAGCAACGCACCGCCGTCCTTGGCTATTATCGCGCCCATTCCGTTTGACATAGCGCCAACTGCCGCGCAAGAAAACATAACGAGCGGATGCGCTCCCAGCTTATACGCAATTGCAACACCTATTGCCATGCCCGTTGCAGCTTTTGCAGATGCGGCGATAGTGTTGAGAAACTCAAGATGCGTATATGTATAAAGAGTTCCGAAAATCGTTCCGATGAGTAACGAGGCAAAAAGTCCAAGCGCCATCGCGCCCATTGCGTCAATAAAATAGCGGTTTAAATATTTCTTTAGTGTGTTCCCGAATTTTGACATTTTTAATTCTCCTTTTTTTAGTTCCAAGGTAACGGAATATATTGTATAGCTTCCCATATTACGGGAACTAACAACGCAGGTAAGAGGTTTCCGACCTTTATCTTTTTTGGCCACAGTAGATTTACTCCCACGGCAAAGATAAGCACAGATCCGACTCCGGAAAGATTGGTTATAAGCGCATCCGACATAAAGCCCGATATAAGCGCACCAAATACTGTGAAAAGTCCTTGATAAACGCCAACAGTAACCGCCGAGAAAATAGCGCCCACTCCGTAAACGGAAGCAAGAACCATAACGATAATTCCGTCAAGAATAGCCTTAATATAAAGCGTACTCGAATCTCCCGTAAGTGCTTCATCGATAGGACCGCATATAGCCATCGCGCCAACGCAAAAAACAAGCGATGCCGTAACAAATCCATCAACAAACTTGTTGTCATCTTTTGCCTTTACAAGCCGCTTGAGCTTCTCTCCAATACCGTCAAGTCCCTTTTCAATATTTATCAGCTCGCCAACAAGTCCGCCGATAACCAATGAAATTACTATCAGCATAGTCGAGCCTGCTGAAATTTTTCCGTCCTCGCCAACCGTAAGTATCATTTCTAGCGCGCCCGCTCCTCCAATAAACAGCACAGCAAGTCCGCACGCCTGCGTCATTATCTCGCGAAATCTTTCTTTAAGTCCGCCCTTAAATAAAAGTCCCAAAACACCGCCCACCACAATTGCGGCAACGTTCACTATCGTTCCAAGTCCTATCATAGCATCTCCGTGTAAACTTGTCTGTATATACATATTATACCACTTTCGACATCAATCTGCAATACCTTTCGATAATTTTTTATATATTGATTTTGACAAAAATTTATCATTCTCGGTCGAAAAGTTTTAAGATATTGTAAAATTTGAGATGAGGACGTCATTTTACTTGACTTTTTTGGGAATGTAAGTTATAATTAAATGGTGTATTTTATAAATTCAAGGAGAAAAACAATGATAAAGCTGACATCAAACGGTGTTTATCTCGTTGACGGTAAGCCTGTCGCTTCCGCTGACGTCTGCCCCGCCAAGGCAAGAAAAAATACTATTGCCTATTCCATAATGAATGCTCACAACACATCTAATGTTGAGGGTGAGATGAAGATCAAGTTTGACGCACTCGCATCTCACGATATTACCTACGTAGGTATCATTCAGACCGCGCGCGCAAGCGGACTTAAGGAATTCCCCATTCCCTACGCAATGACTAACTGCCACAACTCTCTTTGCGCAGTTGGCGGTACTATAAACGAGGATGACCACGTTTTCGGTCTGTCCGCGGCAAAGAAATACGGCGGAATATACGTTCCCGCTAACCAGAGCGTTATTCACTCATTTGCACGCGAGGAGCTTGCAGGCTGCGGAAAAATGATCCTCGGCTCTGACTCTCATACTCGCTACGGCGCACTCGGTACTATGGGTATCGGTGAGGGTGGACCTGAGCTTGTAAAGCAGCTTCTTAAGAACACATACGACATAAAGACTCCCGAGGTAGTTCTCGTTTATCTTACGGGTACTCCCCGTCGCGGCATAGGACCTCACGACGTTGCTATCGCGCTCGTCGGCGCAACCTTTGAGGGCGGCTTTGCAAAGAACAAGGTGCTTGAGTTCGTAGGCCCCGGAGTTAAGAATCTTCCCATTGACTTCCGTAACGGTATCGACGTTATGACGACGGAAACGACCTGCCTCTCCTCTATTTGGGAAACAGACGAGGTTGTAAGAAAGCATTACGTAGCGCACGGCAGACCTGAGGACTACCGCGAGCTTCGTCCCGGCAACGTTGCTTACTACGACTCTATGATAGAGATAGATCTCGACAAGATGGAGTCTATGATAGCTCTCCCCTTCCACCCCTCCAATGCATATACCATTCACGAATTTCTGGAAAATGCAGATAAAATTCTCGCAAAGGTAGAAGAAGAAGCGGCAAAGAAGTTCGGCAAGTGCAAGTTTGATCTTCGCTCCAAGGTAAGGAACGGCGGTGTTCTTGCAGATCAGGGTATAATCGCAGGCTGTGCGGGCGGTATGTTTGACAGCATCGACGAGGCATCTGCAATACTTAAAGACAAGAGCACAGGC
>SVQL01000074.1 GCA_015065365.1 Oscillospiraceae bacterium
GTGCCTTTTTATGGCTTTTTGTGACCGACGGATAAGTAGAAAAAACTACATGGGAGCTTAAAGTAATATAGCCGACCGTCTGGGCAGTCCTTTACCTTTGGGTAGGACTGCCCATATTTATTTTTTTGGAGGATTTTTATGAAAAAAGTTGGAATTATCATGGGAAGTGACAGCGATCTTCCCGTAGTTCAGAAGGCAATTGATACGCTTTCGGAATACGGCGTACCCTACGAGGTGCACGTTTATTCTGCGCATAGAACGCCCGTAGAGGCAAAGGAATTTTCTGTAAACGCAAGAGCAAATGGATTTGGGGTTATAATCGCAGCCGCAGGCATGGCAGCTCACCTTGCGGGCGCAGTTGCGGCAAACACCACGTTGCCCGTTATAGGTATACCCGTAAAATCAAAGAACTTTGACGGAATGGATGCGCTTTTGTCCACCGTTCAGATGCCAACGGGAATTCCCGTTGCGACGGTCGCGATTGACGGAGCTGCAAATGCGGCTTTGCTCGCAATCCAGATACTTGCCGTAACTGATGAAGCACTTGCCGAGAAGCTTGACGCGGCAAGAGCTGCGGGAGCCAAAAAGGTTCTTGCAAAGAACGCAGAGATAGAAGCAAAATTCAACAAATAATTATTCGACAGGTTAAATAATCAGGAGGGCCTATGGGAGGTTTTTTCGGAGCTGTAAGTAAGCGTGACGCAATATCTGATGTCTTTTTTGGTACGGATTATCATTCACATCTCGGCACTAAAAGGGGCGGAATGGCGGCGTATGACGAAGAAATCGGACTTCAGCGCGATATTCATAATATTGAAAACTCGCCTTTCAGAACTAAATTCGCTAACATATTCAATGAAATGAAGGGAAAGGCAGCTATCGGGTGCATCAGCGATACGCATCCGCAGCCATTGCTTATCCGCTCGCGTATAGGAACGTACGCTATCTGTATCGTTGGACACATAAATAATGCAGAGCAGCTTATCGAGGAATATGAGTTGACTGACGGCGGACACTTCGGTGTTATGACGGGCGGAAAGGTAAACTCGGTTGAGCTCGTGGCATCCTTGATAAACAAGAAGGATACCTTCTGCGAGGGAATAAGATTTGCACAGGACGTTATTGACGGAACGGCGGCAATAATGCTGCTTATCAACGACGGTAGTATTATAGTTGCGAGAGATAAGCTTGGCAGACTTCCCGTTATAATCGGAAAAAACGAGGCTGGACACAGTATTTCGTTTGAGTCCTTCGCATTTGAAAAGCTTGACTACGAAAAGATTATGGAGCTTGGCCCGGGTGAGGTCGTTAAGGTTACGGCAGAAACAGTAGAACAGCTTGCAAAGCCCCGTGAGAAAATGAAAATGTGCGCGTTTCTTTGGACGTATTATGGCTATTCTACCTCGGACTACGAGGGTGTAAACGTCGAGATAATGCGATATAAGAATGGAAAAATTCTTGCGCAGAACGACAAGGCGCGGGGAGTGGCGCAGGATATTGACTACGTGTGCGGTATGCCTGACTCGGGAACACCGCACGCCATAGGATACGCAAACGAGAGCGATGCAGACTTTGCACGCGCGTTCATAAAATATACGCCTACATGGATGCGTAGCTTTACGCCAACACTCCAAGCTGAGCGTAACAAGATCGCAAAAATGAAGCAAATTCCCGTCAAGGAGCTTATCAAGGACAAAAAGCTTCTTATAGTTGACGACTCAATAGTAAGAGGAACTCAGCTTAAGGGAACGGTTGACTTTTTGCTTGAAAACGGAGCTAAAGAGGTTCATATGCGCTCCGCTTGTCCGCCCATTATGTATAGCTGCAAATATCTTAACTTCTCTCGCGCAACAAGCCCACTGGAGCTTATCGCAAGACGTACGATACTTGAGCTTGAGGGTGAGGCTGGATTTGAGTATATTGAGGAATACAGCTCCCCTGACACTGAAAGAGGAAAGAAGCTTCGCAAATCGATTGCTGAAAAATTCCACTTTGATTCGCTCGAATTCCAATCTCTTGAGGGAATAATCGAGGCTATCGGTATTGAACCGTGCAAGCTCTGCACGTATTGCTGGACAGGTAAAGAATAATTTGAAATATAAATTTAATTGACGAAAGGAATTATCGAAATGGAAAAGAGTTACAGCGAAAGCTACAAGGCAGCAGGCGTAGATATAACTGCCGGTTATAAGGCGGTTGAGCTTATGAAGTCACATATTGCAAGAACAAAGAACGAGGGTTGTCTTGATGACGTTGGAGGATTTGGCGGTTGCTTTGGACTTCCTATGGGTATTGAAAATCCTGTTCTTGTATCGGGAACAGACGGTTGCGGAACAAAGGTAAAGCTTGCTATCCTGATGGACAAGCACGACACCATAGGTATAGATGCAGTCGCAATGTGCGTTAACGACATTATCTGTTGCGGTGCAAAGCCTCTCTTCTTCCTTGACTATATCGCTTGCGGAAAGAACGTTCCCGAAAAGATCGCGGCTATCGTTAGCGGTGTTGCCGAGGGCTGTGTTCAGTCAGGCGCGGCACTCATCGGCGGCGAGACGGCAGAGCATCCCGGTATGATGCCTGAGGAGGAATATGACCTTGCAGGATTTGCGGTAGGTATCGTTGATAAGAAAAAGATACTTGATAACACAAAGACCGAGGAGGGCGACGTTGTTATAGCTCTTGCATCCAGCGGTATCCACTCCAACGGATTTTCACTTTGCAGAAAGGTCTTTGATATAGACAATAACCCCGACGATCTTTACGTACCTTGCGAAGAGCTTGGCGGAAAGACCGTTGCCGAAACACTTCTTACTCCAACAAGAATTTACGTAAAGAGTGTGCTCGCGCTTCTCCAAAAGGTAAACGTAAAGGGAATAAGCCACATCACGGGCGGCGGATTTTACGAGAACATTCCGAGAGCGCTTCCCAAGGGCTATACGGCAAAGATCACAAGAAGCGCAGTTAAGGTTCTTCCCATATTCGAACTTATCGCAAAGCGTGGAAATATTCCCGAGAGAGATATGTTCAACACGTACAACATGGGCGTTGGTATGAGCATAACCGTGCCCGCAGACGAGGTTTCAACGGCTCTTGAGATCCTCAGAGCAAACGGTGAGGACGCATACGTTATCGGTGAAATCGTGAAGGGTGACGAGGGCGTTATTATCTGCTGATAAGTCAGCCTAATGAAAATTAAAAATAAAGGAGCGCTTATGGGATCTGTTCAAAAGGCGAAGATTGCGGTGCTTGTTTCCGGTGGCGGAACTAATCTTCAGGCATTGATCGACGCGCAGAAAAGCAATATTATAAAAAGCGGAGAAATCGTTTTGGTCGTATCCAATAATCCGAACGCCTACGCGATCACCCGCGCATCCCTTGCGGGAATTCCTTCGGTCATAGTTTCAAAAAAGGAGCTTGGCTCGCAGGAAGCCTTTGAGGAAAAGCTAATCGGTGTTTTGGAAGAAAACGGCATTGAGCTTATTATACTTGCAGGATTTATGAGTATACTCAGCGAAAGCTTTACGTCGAGATACCCAAAGCGCATAATCAACGTGCACCCATCGCTTATTCCGTCGTTTTGCGGAAAGGGATTTTACGGCTTGCGCGTTCACGAGGAGGCACTCAAAAAGGGCGTAAAGGTTACGGGAGCTACCGTCCATTACGTCAATGAGATTCCCGACGGCGGAGAAATCATTTTACAAAGAAGTGTGTCCGTAAAGAGAAACGAAACACCCGAAAGCCTTCAGCAAAAGGTCATGCGACAGGCTGAGTGGAAGATACTCCCCAAGGCGGCGGAGCTTGTTTCAAATGAAATTATTAAATCGAGAAAGGTAACGAAAAAATGAGTGTAAGCGGAATGAATAAGATTGCGGATTTGCTCAGCGCAAATTCCTACCCCGGCAGAGGCATTATCGTTGGTCAGTCGGCTGACGGAAAGAATGCGATGATCGCGTACTTTATAATGGGACGCAGTGAAAACAGCCGTAACCGTATATTTGAGAGATACGAGGGCGGAATGCGTACTAAGGCGTTTGACGAGTCCAAGCTCGTTGACCCCAGCCTCATCATATATAATCCTTATTTGTCGCTTGATTGTGCAGATATCGTAACCAACGGAGATCAGACTGATACAATTTTCAATTACGTTAAGGAAAACGGTGATGACGGATTTTCTTTTGAAAAGTCACTTCATACAAGAGCGTTTGAGCCTGACCATCCTAACTATACGCCCAGAATTTCCGCAATGCTGTATTACGGTATGCCCGGAAACGTGTTTAACTATAAGCTCTCTATCTTGAAGAGCAGCAACGGTAACCCCGAGGTTTGCAACAGATATTTCTACAGCTATTCTCCCATGGCAGGACTTGGACATTTCATTCACACCTACGAGTGCGACGGAAATCCCATTCCCTCGTTCTACGGTGAGCCCGAGATGGTAGAGCTTCCCAATACGGCAAAGGAGCTTGCCGACGTTGTTTGGAATAATCTTAACGCTGACAACAAGGTTTCCTTGTTCGTTCGCGTAGTTCCGCTTGACGGCAGCGCACCCGAAGAAATCATAATCAATAAAAACGTATAAGGAGTATAGGCATGAAAGAATTTGAACTTAAATACGGCTGTAACCCCAACCAAAAGCCCTCGAAGATCTATATGGAGAACGGCAAGGAGCTGCCCATAGAAATTCTTTGCGGCAGACCCGGATATATAAATTTCCTCGACGCATTCAACAGCTGGCAGCTCGTAAAGGAGCTTAAGGAAGCTACGGGCATGCCCTGTGCCACCTCCTTTAAGCACGTAAGCCCCACATCTGCGGCAGTTGGACTTCCTCTTAGCGACGCGCTCAAGAAGGCTTGCTTTGTTGACGATATAGAAGGACTTGACGACTCTCCCTTGGCTTGCGCTTATGCAAGAGCAAGAGGAACTGACAGAATGTCATCGTTTGGCGACTGGATCGCTCTCAGCGACGTTTGCGACGTTACTACCGCAAACATCATCAAGAGAGAGGTTTCCGACGGAATAATCGCTCCCGGATATACCGATGAGGCGCTTGAAATCCTCAAAACAAAGAAAAAGGGCAACTACAACATAGTTAAGATCGATCCCGACTTCGTTCCCGATGAGATCGAGAAGAAGCAGGTATACGGAATTACCTTCCAGCAGGGAAGAAACAACTTCAAGATTGACAAGGAGCTTCTTTCCAACGTTGTTACCGCTAATAAGGAAATGCCCGAAAGTGCGGTAAGAGATCTTATAATTTCTCTTATCACTCTTAAATATACGCAGTCCAACTCCGTATGCTTTGCGTACGACGGACAGGCTATCGGCGTTGGAGCAGGTCAGCAGTCGAGAATCCACTGCACAAGACTTGCAGGTAACAAGGCTGACATCTGGCATCTCCGTCAGCACCCCAAGGTATTGAATCTTCCTTTCCTTGATACCCTCGGCAGACCCGACAGAGATAACACCATAGACGTATATATCTCCGAGCAGAGCGAGGACGTTCTCGCGGACGGCAATTGGCAGAACTACTTTACCGAGCAGCCCGCACCTCTTACGGCAGAGGAAAAGAAAGCTTACCTTGATACCATTACCGGTGTTTCGGTTGGTAGTGACGCATTCTTCCCGTTCGGCGACAATATCGAAAGAGCACGCAGAAGCGGAGTTTCCTACGTTGCAGAGCCCGGCGGATCTATCAGAGACGAGAACGTAATAGAAACCTGCAATAAGTACGGAATGGTCATGGCGTTTACCGGCATGCGTCTGTTCCACCACTAATATCCGTAAGGAGATATTAAAGAATGAAAATAATGGTTGTAGGTGGTGGCGGCAGAGAGCACGCCATCATAAAGAAAATAAAAGAAAGTCCTCTCGCTGAGGTAATATACGCGCTTCCCGGCAACGGGGGTATCGCTAACGATGCAGTCTGCGTTGATATCGGCGCTAAGGATATTGACGGTATAGTTAAGTTTGCAACGGAGAATAAGATAGACTACGCAATTGTAGCTCCCGACGATCCGTTGGTTCTCGGTTGCGTTGATGCCTTGAACGAGGTTGGAATTCCTTGCTTCGGCCCTAAGGCAAACGCCGCAATAATCGAGGGAAGTAAGATCTTTTCGAAGAATTTGATGAAGAAATACGGTATTCCGACTGCGGCTTACGAGGTATTTACCGAGCTTGACGCGGCGCTTGAATATCTTAAGGACGCACCTATTCCTACCGTTATAAAGGCTGACGGACTTGCGCTGGGTAAGGGAGTCGTAATCGCTATGACTCGCGACGAGGCAATCGATGCCGTTCGCTCCATGATGGAGGATAAGGTATTTGGCGCGAGCGGAAGCAAGATAGTTATCGAGGAGTTCTTGACGGGCCCCGAGGTTTCCGTTCTTTCCTTTACTGACGGAAACGTTGTAGTTCCCATGGTTTCTTCTATGGACCACAAGCGCGCTCTTGATAACGACTGCGGTCTTAATACGGGCGGAATGGGAACGATTGCTCCCAACCCCTACTACACGGACGACATCGCGAGTGTTTGTATGGAAAAGATTTTCCTGCCCACTATTAACGCAATGAACGCGGAGGGAAGAACCTTTAAGGGATGTCTTTATTTCGGACTTATGATTACTCCCGACGGACCTAAGGTTATTGAGTATAACTGCCGCTTCGGAGATCCCGAAACGCAGGTCGTTCTGCCGCTTCTCGACGGAGATCTCTTGAAGATAATGATGGCGTGCACAGACGGAACCTTGGCAGATATGCCCGTTAAGTTCCTTGATAAGTCTGCGTGCTGTGTTATCATGGCTTCTGAGGGTTACCCCGTGAAGTACGCAAAGGGCTTCCCGATAACCGTTGACGCGGATATTGAAGCCGAGGTTTACGTAGCAGGTGCGAAGAAGGTTGGCGACGATATGCTTACCGACGGCGGAAGAGTTCTCGGAGTTACCGCGATAGGCGATACTCTTGCCGATGCAATTGACAAGGCTTACAAAAACGTGCCTAAGGTCAAGTTTGACAATGCTTTCTACCGTCACGACATCGGTGCGAGAGCGCTTAAAGCTATAAAATAAGGAGAAATCATGGTTTACAGAGTATATGTAGAAAAGAAAAAGGAGCTTGCAAACGAGGCAAAGTCGCTTCTCGGAGAGCTTCGCAACCTTGTTGGTATCAAGGAGCTTACCGACGTTCGCCTTTATAACCGCTATGACGTGGAGAAGATCGAAAAATCTCTCTTCGATTACGCGGTAACGACCGTCTTTTCCGAGCCACAGCTTGATATAGTAACGTACGAAGCACCCACCGAGTACGATACGGTTTTTGCCGTTGAGTATCTTCCGGGACAGTTCGACCAGAGAGCGGACTCCGCGGCTCAGTGTATTCAGATAATTTCCCGTGGCGAGCGCCCCGTCGTTCGTACGGCGAGAGTATACTGCCTCTTTGGTAACCTTTCCGAGGAGCAGATCGCTACTATCAAGAAATACGTTATCAATCCAGTCGAGAGCCGCGAGGCTTCTCTTGATACCTACGATACGCTTGACGTAACCTACGAGATTCCCACCGAGGTAAAGGTTATTGACGGCTTTATCGACTACGACGAGGCGGCACTTGCAAAATTCGTAGAGGACTACGGTCTTGCTATGGATATTGACGATATAAGATTTTGCCGCGACTATTTCCGCACCGAGAACAGAAATCCTACCATTACGGAAATAAAAATGATCGATACTTATTGGTCCGACCACTGCCGTCATACAACGTTCTTGACGACCATTGACAGCGTTCGTTTTGATGATGCGCTCCTTCAGAACGCATATAACGAGTATATAGCGGTAAGACGCGAGCTTGGCAGAACTAAGCCCGTAAACCTTATGGATATTGCGACTATCGCAACGAGATATCTCAAGGCAAACGGAAAGCTTCCAAAGCTTGACGAATCCGAGGAGATCAACGCTTGTACCGTAAAGATCAAGGTAAACGTAGAGGGCGAGGAGCAGGATTGGCTGTTGCTCTTTAAGAACGAAACACACAATCACCCCACGGAAATCGAGCCCTTCGGTGGCGCTGCAACGTGTATCGGCGGAGCTATCCGTGACCCGCTTTCGGGCAGATCCTACGTTTATGCAGCAATGCGCGTAACAGGTGCGGCTGACCCCAGAAAGTCCGTTTCCGAAACACTTGCAGGAAAGCTTCCTCAGAGAAAGATAGTTACTACTGCCGCTGCGGGATATTCTTCGTATGGCAACCAGATAGGACTTGCAACCGGACAGGTTGACGAGCTTTATCACGACGGATACGTCGCAAAGAGAATGGAGATAGGCGCGGTTATCGCGGCAGCTCCTGCAGAGAACGTTCGCAGAGAAGTTCCTACCGACGGTGATATTATCATTCTTTTGGGTGGTAGAACGGGTAGAGATGGATGCGGCGGTGCGACCGGCTCGTCTAAATCTCATACGCTTGAATCCCTTGAATCCTGCGGCGCAGAGGTTCAGAAGGGTAACGCTCCCGAGGAAAGAAAGCTTCAGCGCCTTTTCCGCAACCCCGAGGCTTCGAAACTCATAAAGAGATGTAATGACTTCGGTGCGGGCGGTGTTTCCGTTGCAATCGGTGAGCTTGCAGACGGTGTTGATATTAACCTTAATGCAGTTCCCAAGAAGTACGAGGGACTTGACGGCACGGAGCTTGCTATCAGTGAGTCGCAGGAAAGAATGGCTGTTGTCGTTGATAAGAACGATGCGGCAAAATTCGTTGAGCTTGCGGGCAAGGAAAACCTTGAGGCAACTATCGTTGCAACCGTTACAGAGCTTCCCAGACTCGTAATGCATTGGAATGGAAAGGTTATCGTTGACCTTTCTCGTGAATTCC
>SVQL01000075.1 GCA_015065365.1 Oscillospiraceae bacterium
CTATGAATTTCCCACTCCACCCGACGGAAATAGCGGAAATAACGGCAATTCCGACAAAAATCCCGATGAAATTTTAGAGGATTTTTACGAGCCGTTAGGTGAGGATAGCGAACGAAATACTCATGCATTTCCGCTCACAAAAAAAGCTTGCCTCGGAAATCTCGCTTAACGACACTATCGACGTTGACCGCGACGGCAATCCCCTGACTTACATAGACGTAATAAGCTGTGACGATAGCATGACTGCGGACATTGAGCGAAAGCTATGTGTCGCTAAGGCGAAAAAATATGTCAACACTATGCTTACCCAGAGAGAGCGTCACATAATCAATCTTCGCTACGGACTCGGCGGCAAAGAACCAATGACTCAAAGAGAGATCGCGGAGAAGCTGAAAATATCGCGCTCCTACGTCAGCCGCATAGAAAAAAGCGCGCTTGAAAAGCTCCGCGACGCGGTGAAATAACGGCACAGAAAATATACCTCGCAGCACTCCATTTTCAGAGCACTCAGCGCGCTTTTAATGAATTTATTCACTTTTATCTTGACAAACCTGTATCGAAGTTATATAATTACCTTAACGTGCTTTATATGGATAAGGAGATAAAAATGGATTTCACAAAGATTGACACTTTTCTTGAAAAAATGCCGGAAAGAGGTATTCCGTCTATTGACGTTGCCTTTACGAAGGACGGAGAGTCGGTATACCGCAAATGCGTAGGCTTTTCCAATGCAGAAAAAACCAAGCCGGTATGCCCCACCGACATATATTGGATATTCTCAGCTACCAAGGTAATAACCTGTGTTGCGGCTATGCAGCTCGTTGAGAAAGGAATAATCGCGCTTGACGATCCCGTTTCAAAATATATTCCTTCGTTTGAAAAGCTTACTGTAAAAGACAAGGAAAAGGGATACGCTCTTGCGGAAACTGTGATGACAGTCGAGCATCTGTTCACTATGACGGGTGGACTTACTTACGACCTTAACACCCCAAATCTCAAAAAGGCAAAGGCAGAACAGCTCGGCACAGTAGAGCTTGTAAGCCGTATTCCCAACGATCCGCTCATGTTTGAGCCCGGAACGCGTTACAGATACAGCCTTTGCCATGACGTTCTTGGTGCCGTCGTTGAAGTAGCGTCAGGCATGAGATTTTCCGATTATCTGCAAAAGAATATATTTGATCCGCTTGAAATGAAGGACATAGGCTTCCGACCTGACGATGATCAAAGGGAAAGATTTTCAGCGCTTTACAAGCATTACGGCGGTATACAGTCCTGCGTAAACGTTCCCATCTCAAACTCATTCATTTTGACAGATAATTACGACAGCGCGGGAGCGGGACTCTTTAGTACCGTTGACGACTATATGAAGCTGATCACTGCCCTCTCCTTAGGCGGCACGGCTAAAAACGGCTATCGGGTGCTCACCGAGGAATCGATAAAGATGATGGGAGAGAACAGACTTTGCCCCGACGCGCTCAACGATTTCGTTAATACACGCTCCTTCGGCTACGGCTGGGGGCTCTGCGGCAGAGCGCACATCTCTCCCGATATGTCCCTTCGCCGCACTGCCAAGGGAGAATTCGGATGGGACGGCGCGGCAGGCGCTTTCGTAATGGTAGACCCCACAAATCGCACCTCGCTCTATATTGGAACTCACATACTCGGATCTCAGTATATGTACCACGTAGTGCATCCCACGGTAACCAATATGCTCTACGAGGCGTTTGACCTATAATTTAAAAATATTAAGGCAATATCAGACCGATCTTACGTTTCGGAATGATATTGCCTTTTTACATTTTGAGAATCTTTTTCCTTAAAACAAATTCATAATAAACGCCGGCGGGTGCGTAAACAGCTCGGCTACAAAAACGATGACACATGCGGACACTGCCGTAAAAAACAGTCCCTTGCCGAAATATGCAAGAAGCATAGCAGCTACGAGCGCAACTGCCGCAGCTATGGGCGACTGTGTTGCCGAAAGTATGGCGGGAAACGTCATAACGGCAAGCGTTACATAAGGGACGTAATATAAAAACGACTTAACCGTCTTATTTTTTATCTCCTTACGAATAAGAGTAAGCGGAAGGACTCTGATAAGGAAAGTCACAATAACCATACATGCTATGTAGATATAAACGTTATGCTCCACGGCTGTTATCCTCCTTTACGGGAAAAATAATCGCCGCCGCAAGAGATATGATCACGGTAAGCACAATTATGCGTATACCCTCGGAAATATCTCTGACGTAAGGAATATACTCAAGCGCAAGGCTCAAAGCAAAGCTTGTACCGACTAGCGCCATTACGACCTTGTTTTTCTTCGCTTCGGGAACGAAAACGGAAATAAACATACCGTAAAGACCTACCGCAAGTGCGCTGAGAAGTCTTACGGGAAGCACGTCGCCAAGCATAGCGCCGACAAACGTTCCGCCCGTCCAGCCGGTCGTTGCAACGATAAATGCACCGTAAGTAAAATAAGGAGAAAGCTTTCCCTCAACGGATATAGACGCGCCGAATATCTCGTCTGTAACGGTAAAGCCGAGCAACAGACGCTCCCACAAACGGGTTCTGCCGTCAAGCTTTTGAGACAAGGATGCGGACATAAGCAGATATCTTGCGTTTGCAACCGCCTCCATAAGTGCGACCTCAACGTACGAAGCACCCGCGGCTATAAGCGCAAAGCCGACGTACTCTCCGGCAGATGCATTTATAAGAAGGCTGGTGAGCGCCGCCTGCAAGGAGGTTATTCCCGCGCTTCTCGCAGAAATACCGAGAGCTATCGCCACTGCAAAATATCCCATACAAATAGGTATTCCCGCTCTCATTCCGCGCAAAAACCATTGCCGTCTGTTCACGCCCGTCACTCCTTCCAAAAAAAAAAGTTTATGAAAACATCATGCAGTATACCACAAATACCTCGATTTGTAAAGAGAATTGCAAAAATCTCTGCAAATTTACACTTACTTCAAAATTTTTTTCGAAATGTTGTTGACTTAATTTTTAAAATCGAGTATAATTTAAGGGATAAAGACACTGAAAGGAGATTTACAATGGAAGTAATTCAAAAGATTCTTGACGTTTTCGAGGGCCTTCCCAAGATCGTAAAAATTCTTGCGCTCATAATTTTGGCATGGCCCGTAGTTCCCGCATACAGAGTTCTTCGCTACATACAGAATAAGAACACCACGACTCTTGTTGTCGGCATCGTATGCGTTATTCCCGTAGTAGGATTTATAGTTGGTATTATCGACGCTATCTCCGAGCTTCAAAACGACAAGGTTACGTTTTACGTAGACTAAAAGAAAAAATCCCAACGGCTGTCGTCAGTCGTTGGGATTTTTTTCTTTATAATGTTACAGCAGCCTGCGGCGAAGCTCGTCGGCGCTTTCTGCCGAGAGAAGTGAGGGGGGAACGTCAAGAACCGTCTTGCAGCCCTTCTCACCGCGCGCGTTCAGCCTTGCTGCCGCCCTTGCATAGGCAACAAGAACGGAAGCGGTAAATTCGGGGTTTGAATCAAGCTTCAGGCTGTACTCTATGACGTGCGAGTGCTCGCGCTCGATTCCCGTTCTGCCCGTTCTTATAACGAATCCGCCGTGCGGTATTCCGCTGTGCTCTCGCTTAAGCTCCTCGTCGGTGATAAAATGAACTATCGTATCGTAATCCGCAAAATAGTTGGGCATCGTCTTTATCTCGTTTTCAATTCTTGCTAGGTCTGCGCCCTCTTTCGCTACGACGAAGCATTCTCTTATATGCTTCTGTCTCGCGGTAAGCTCCGGGCACGCGCCGCTTCTTACAGCCGCAAGCGCTTCGTCAACGGGGATAGTGTACTGCTTTGCGTCAAGCACGCCGTCGATACGTCTTATGGCATCCGAATGTCCTTGGCTTACTCCCTTGCCCCAGAAGGTATAATCCTTTCCGTCGGGAAGTATAGCGCCCGCGTAAAGTCTGTTAAGGGAGAACATACCGGGGTCCCAGCCAACCGAAATGACCGCAACCTTACCCGACTCGGACGCTGCCTTGTCAACGTTCGCAAAATGCTCGGGGATTCTTGCGTGCGTATCAAAGCTGTCAACAACGTTGAAAATCCTTGCCATATTGGGGGTTTGCTCGGGCAGATCGGTAGCGCTGCCGCCGCACATTATCATAACGTCTATATCGTTTACGTGCTCTGCGGCAGAATCCGCGCAATAAACGGGCACGCCCTCGGTCCTTATTTTTACGGTTTCGGGAGCACGGCGAGTGAAAACTGCGGCAAGCGTAAGGTCATCGTTCTGTCTTATAGCCGCCTCTATGCCGCGTCCGAGATTTCCGTAACCGAAAATTCCTATTCTGATACTCATTTTATACCTCCACGAGAGTGAAAATTTGGTATAATTATAGCACAGTTTTTTCTTTTTTTCAATAGTTTTTTAAGATTTTAAGCTTCTGTTACATCATCAAGCCCCGTGAACACCGCAAATATTCCCTCCGCGTTGTATATAGCCTCTGCGGACTCCTCAAGCGGTAAATTGAGTGCGACCCCCATTATGTGCAGCACGCGCAACGAGGCAAACGGATAAGACGAAAGCGGACGGTCAAGCGCGTTATCACTGTTGGCACTGACAAGTATTTCATTGCCGTTAAAGCCCGTAATCAAGAGTGTATGATAAAAGTCACCCTCAGAATCAGCAAGCTGTACAACGTCTCCGAGCTCCACCTGTTGGCGGTTTCTCGCCTCTATGGCGAACGGCCCCACGGACTCTCTGTCGGCGAAATCACCGCTTCCCGTCAGAAAATCGTAAAGCTGCTCCACTCCCGACCAAGCGGGTGCTCTGTCGTCCGCAGAACGGTAGTACCACCCGAACGTGGGAGTAAAATCCATAACTGCGCTTCCGGTAAAAAGACATTGCGACACGAAATTCGTGCAGTTTCCGCCGCCACCCGTGAAGTCAAAAAAAAGCGGATTTCTCGACGTTGCCCATTTTTTTGCGTATTCGACTGCGTACTGTCTGTTGTAGGGTATTCGTATAATCATATCTGCCTCCTAAAAAATAATTCTTTTTAAGTATATGCCGTCAAATCCCTCTTGAACAATAAAGTGTTTTGTGATATAATTAATATAACTAAAATTTCAAAGCGAGGAAAACAATGAAATTTCTTCACACAGCAGACCTGCATCTCGACAGCGCCTTCTGTCGCTCTGCGCAGAGCGATGCGGCAGCCCGCAGACACGCCCAGAGAGAAACACTAAAAAGAATATTTGCTCTTGCCAAGAGCGAGGGCTGTGACATGGTGCTCATAGCGGGTGACCTTTTTGACGGCAGCTTTATTTTCCCCGAAACCAAGGACCTTTGCATAAAGCTCTTTGAGGATTTCGGCGCGCCAGTCGTAATAGCTCCGGGTAACCACGATCCGTTTTTGCCAAGCTCCTTCTACGCGATGGCAAAGCTCCCCGAAAACGTCCGTGTTTTTACCTCACAGAGTCTTGAGCAGATAGATTTTTCCGAATTACATACGACCGTAGCGGGATATGCCTTTACATCAGCTGCCCTGCCGTCGTCTCCGCTTGCTTCGGCAGGTCCTGCGCCTCACGAGGATATATATATTCTCTGCGCGCACGCAGACCTTGACGCGCCCACGTCGCGCTACGCGCCGCTCTTGACATCCGATATTCAAAGATACGGCTTTGATTACGCGGCTCTCGGTCACGTGCACAATCCTACTAACGTTTCCGAGTACATACGCTACTGCGGATTTCCCGAGGGCAGAAGCTTTGATGAGCTTGGCGACGGATACGTACTTACAGTGGAGATTTCTCCCGACGCGCCGCCCATCGTCACCTCTCATAAGATTTCAAACGAAAGATACCTATGGCAGGAAGTCTCTCTTGACGGCGTTTCGTCCGAAGCGGATGCGCGCCGTATAATTGAAGACACACTCACGACAGTAAGCAACGAGCCTACTCACCTGCGCCTTGACGTAGTGGGAACGCTCTCCGAAGACGTACTGCCCAACCTATCGACTTTAGAGGTCGCGTACGCCGACAGGCTGCTCTCTCTCGAGCTTCGCGACAACACGCTGTCCTTGCCCGAGGGAGCTTATCTTGAAAAGGACACTACGCTTCGCGGTGAATTTTACCGCTCGCTCTTACCACAGCTCATAAGCGAGGACGGAAAGGAACGGAGTCTCGCTCTGCGTGCCCTCAAAATAGGACTTGCCGCCATTGACGGAAAGGACTTTATCGACGGAGGCAAAAAATGAAGATACTTGAGCTTAATATAGTAGAATTCGGTTGCCTCTGCAACAAAAAAATAACGCTTGGCGACACACTTAACATAATAAGCGGTAATAACGAGTCGGGAAAGAGCACCGTTATGCTATTTATCCGCTTTATGCTCTACGGGCTTCCCGCGCGCCGCTCTGCGCGCGCGTCTGACAGAGAGCGTTCTCTCAACTGGGAAAGTAAGCGCGCCGCAGGCACTATGCTCATCGAGCTCGACGGCAAAAAATACCTTATTGAACGCCGCGCCGCATCGTCCGGTACAAAGCTTAACGAGTCGCTTAAGCTCACTGATTTTGTCACGGGTGAGGAAATAAAGGAACAGCCCGGAGAATTCCTGCTCGGCGTTCCGTCCGAGGTGTTTGACAACAGCTGCTTCATCGCGCAGATGAAGGCGAGAGATATAAACCGCGCCGATACTGCAAGCGCAATAGAAAATATGCTTGCCTCGGCTGACGAGAGTATAGACGTATCCGAAGTAGTTGACAGGCTTGATAAGGTTCGCAAGGAGTACAAGCACAACCGCGGCGATGGCGGAAGGCTTTACGACACCGAGCAAAAAATAAAAGAGCTTCGCATCAAGGAACGCAGCTTGACTGAAAAATACACCTCGTATGCCGAGCAGTCCGCAGAGCTTGCGAGAAAAAGCGCAACTCTTGAGCAGATAAACGAGTCGCTAAAAAAATCCAAGGCGAAGGCGGCAGAGATAGAAAAAGGGCAGATTTTACTCCGCTTTGCCGCGCTCGACAAAAAGAAAGCGGAGCTTGAGGGTAAAAAAAGCGATCAAGAGGCTCTCGTAGCTTCCGTGACAAAGGAAGGATTTACGCCCGACGTATCCTATGCCTCCGATCTGCGCGGATCTGCGCGCGACTTAAAAGAGTCTATGTATAAGAACTCTACGCTTTCAAATGAATATCGCAAGGCGTGCGAGTCAGCTACGGTTGATACTCACCTTTGCGAGCTTGGCGAGCGTATTGAAAATGCGGGTGGAAAGGCAAATTACCTGGCGAATGCCATCAAAAAAAGCTCTCAGTCAAAAACCTTTAAGGCAATTGGTGGCGTTTGCATAGGTCTGTGTGTGCCCACCGCTCTCGGTATAATCGCTCTGCGCTCAATTACCGTCGCGGCAATCGTGCTTGCTGCGCTCGCAGCGGTGCTGATCGCGGCGGGAGTCGCTCTGGTTGCCTCTGGCGCAAAGGCAACCAAAGCCGTTAACGAAGAGCTTTCCGAGCTTGGAGTTCCCTTTTCCGAGGCGGATACGTATGCGGATAAGTGCCTTGCGGAACTATCTAAAAAACGCAATCACGAGCAGACGCTCGTTGCAAAGAAGGCGTTGCTCCAAAGCGCAGTCGAGGACGTTGAACGCTACCGTCAAAGGCTTTCCGAGCTTATTTTAAAGACGGCGACCGAAGCGACGACAGACAGCGACGAGATGATAGCTGCGGCTATATCACAAGCAAGAGCTACCGAGGAATTTTGTCAAAAATACAGCGATCTTTCGGGTGATATTCGCACACTCGACGCGGTAATAAAGAACGAGAATAGCACTCTCGCGGCTTACGACAAGGACGAGCTTCGTCAGTCTGTAAGTATCGACCTCTCAACAATTACCCCCCAGCTCATAGCATCAGTTAAAAAAGCGTACGATTTTGACGAGCAAAGATTCTCCGTTCTCGCAGTGCAGGTCAACCAACTCCGTGAAAACGTTGCCGCCTTGCGCGGTGGGCTTTCACTGACTCCTACGGAGATAGCGGATGAAATACGTGAGCTTGAAAAAAAGCTCGAAAGAGACGGCGCGTACTATTCTGCGCTTGCGCTTGCAAAAACTCACATTGAGGCGGCAAGCATAGCCATGAGCGGAAACGTTACTCCGCAGATTAGCCGTCAGGCGGGAGAGCTCTTGAGTATACTCTCGGACGGTAAACACGCGTTTATGCAGACGACGAAAAATCTTGACCTCTCGATTGAGCAGGACGGCTTTACCGCAAATATAGAGCAGTTCAGCGGTGGCACGCAGGACGCGGCGTATATCTGCCTGCGAATAGCTCTCATGCTCCGCCTTTTCGGCACGGAGTTACCGCCGCTTCTTCTCGACGAGTCGCTATGCCAGATGGACGACACACGCGCAAAAAATATGCTCACAGCGCTCTCGAAAATAGCTGAAACCACCACACAGTGCATAATATTTACCTGCCACTCGCGTGAGAAAACCGCCTGCGCCGACCTCGGCATAGACGTAACACTTATCGAAATGTAAGAGGACGCGGGGGACGCGGGGATGCGTTCCACCTTTTTCGAGAAAAAGGTGGAGCCAAAAAGCTTCCCACAAATATATTTTTAGGGACGGGCACATCGGAAAAATATTATTCATTGGTTGAATATTGTTGGTGTGTTCTGATGTAGAAAGACGGCGGACTCTACGCACCGCCGTCTTTCTTTTTAATTATAACGGGTCGCCGAGGACGTCGACCCCTACATTCTAAAAATATCTTCGCAGTTTTATTTTTATTAAAATTTAAACATTAAAACCAAAAACGATGAA